>NZ_JBEYJU010000004.1:0-198696 GCF_040703965.1 Streptomyces sp. NPDC006655
GCCCCTTCGGGGCGCGTTGGTCCTGACGGCGATTCAGCGCCCCGTCAGGGGCGCGGGGAACTGCGCGACCAGCCCCCACGCACCCGCACGGAGCTTGCGACCGGCCCTACTCCACCGTCACCGACTTCGCCAGGTTCCTCGGCTTGTCGATGTCGCGGCCCAGCGCCTTCGCCGTGTGGTACGCGAGGAGCTGGAGGGGGATGCCCATCAGGATCGGGTCGAGTTCGTCCTCGTTCTTCGGGACGACGATGGTGCGGTCGGCCTTCTCCTGGTGCTGGTGGGCCACCGCCAGGATCCTGCCGCTGCGGGCCTTGATCTCCTCCAGGGCCGCGCGGTTCTTCTCCAGCAGGTCGTCGTCGGGGACGATCGCCACCGTGGGCAGCGCCGGCTCGATCAGCGCCAGCGGCCCGTGCTTCAGCTCGGACGCCGGGTAGGCCTCCGCGTGGATGTAGGAGACCTCCTTCAGCTTCAGGGACGCCTCGCGGGCCACCGGGTAACCCCGGACACGGCCGATGAAGAGCATCGAGCGGGCCTCGGCGTACTCCTTCGCCAGCTGCTCGATCTCCGCCTCCTGGGCGAGGATCTCCGAGATCTGGGCCGGCAGCTTGCGCAGCCCCTCGATGATCCGCTTGCCGTCGCGCACCGAGAGGTCACGGATGCGGCCCAGGTGCAGGGCGAGGAGGGCGAACGCGACGGTCGTGTTCGTGAAGCACTTCGTCGAGACCACGCAGACCTCCGGACCCGCGTGCACGTACGTCCCGCCGTCCGCCTCACGGGCGATCGCCGAGCCCACCACGTTCACCACGCCCAGCACCCGCGCGCCCTTGCGCTTCAGCTCCTGGACGGCGGCGAGGACGTCGTACGTCTCACCGGACTGGGACACCGCGATGTACAGGGTGTCGGGGTCGACCACCGGGTTGCGGTAGCGGAACTCGGAGGCCGGCTCGGCGTCCGCGGGGATACGGGCCAGCTCCTCGATCATCTGCGCGCCGATCATGCCCGCGTGGTACGAGGTGCCGCAGCCGAGGATCTTCACCCGGCGCACGGCGCGCGCGTCCCGGGCGTCCAGGTTGAGGCCGCCGAGGTGCACGGTGGAGAAGCGGTCGTCGATCCGGCCGCGCAGCACCCGGTCGACCGCCTCGGGCTGCTCGAAGATCTCCTTGTGCATGTAGGTGTCGTGGCCGCCCATGTCGTACGACTCGGCCTCCCACTCCACGGTGGTCGGCTCGGCCGTCGTCCGGGTGCCCTCGGTGGTGTACGTCCGGAAGTCGTCGGCCTTGAGGGTCGCCATCTCGCCGTCGTCCAGGGTCACTATCTGCCGGGTGTGGGTGACCAGGGCCGCGATGTCGGAGGCGACGAACATCTCCTTGTCGCCGATGCCGAGGACGACCGGGGAGCCGTTGCGGGCCACCACGATGCGCTCGGGGAAGTCGGCGTGCATGACGGCGATGCCGTACGTGCCCTCGATCAGGCGCAGCGCCTGGCGGACCTTCTCCTCCAGGGTGTCCGCCTGGGAGCGGGCGATGAGGTGGGTGAGGACCTCGGTGTCGGTCTCGGAGAGGAACTCGACGCCGTCCGCGGTCAGCTTGCGGCGCAGCTCGGCCGCGTTGTCGATGATGCCGTTGTGGACGACGGCGACCTTCTGGTCGGCCGACATGTGCGGGTGAGCGTTCACGTCGGAGGGGGCGCCGTGGGTGGCCCAGCGGGTGTGGGCGATACCGGTGGTGCCCTTGAAGCGCGCCGGGACCTTCGCCTCCAGGTCCCGGACCCGGCCCTTGGCCTTGACCATCTTCAGGCCGCCGGCCTTGGGCGTGGTGACGACGATGCCCGCCGAGTCGTAACCGCGGTACTCCAGCCGTTGCAGACCTTCGAGAAGAAGGGGAGCGACGTCGCGCTTACCGATGTATCCGACAATCCCGCACATATATAGGTGTTCCGATCCTCAACCTGGAAGGTCAGCCGTAGACGAGCCGGCGCAGCTGCCGGAGGGTGAGCTCCGGCGGTGCGACCGCCCGGTACTTCAGGTCCGCCGCGATCCGGTCGAAGATCTCCGCGTTCATGAGGCCCTCCGCCTGGAGTTCGCGGTGGCGGCGCCGGACGTAGTCCCCGGCCGTCTCGTCGAAGTAGGCGAGCACGTCCTGGACCACCCGCAGCGCCTCGCCCCGGCTCAGGGGCGTGGACCGCATCAGGTGATCAACAAGTTCGTCGTGCACCCGGTAGATCCTGGAGTACCGGCGCCGGTTTCGCAAGAATCCTGCCCGATTCCGGGCAACGGTCTGTTGAATCTCTTATGGGGTGCTGTTCGCAGCCTGTCCATCCTGTGTCTTGCGCCACGTCGCTTGTGGAGACGATTTTCAGACGCCATGGACATTCCTCGTATGGGCGTACCCGATGAGCTCGCCGACCGCATGAGCATGGCCGAGCAGCACGAGTACCTCCGCGCCAAGTTCTCCCGGCGTTCCATGATCAGAGGCGGCGCCGTCACGCTCGGCGCCGTCACGGGCGGTTCCTTCGTGCTGGGCGGCACCGCCCAGGCCGCCGCCCCCACCCGGTCCTCCGCCCCCGCCACCCCGTACGTCGACGGAGCCTTCGTGGCGCCCTTCGGCCGTCACCTCGCCTTCGGCAACGACGCCGGCACCGAGATGACGATCTCCTGGCAGGTCCCGGTCCCGGTCAAGCGGCCCTTCGTCCGGATCGGCACCCACGCCTCCCACCTCTCCGTGAAGATCGAGGCCGAGGTCCGCTCCCTCTACACCCCGGCCGGCATCGGCGCGAGCGGCGACCACACCCAGTACTACGTGCACGCCAAGCTGGCCCACCTCAAGCCCGGCAAGACGTACTACTACGGCGTCGGCCACGACGGCTTCGACCCGGCCTCCCCGCGGTTCGCCAGCACCATCGGCACCTTCACCACCGCCCCCTGCCGCAAGGAGCCGTTCACCTTCACGGCCTTCGGCGACCAGGGCGTCAGCTACCACGGCCTGGCCAACGACAGCCTGATCCTCGGCCAGAACCCCAGCTTCCACCTGCACGCCGGCGACATCGCGTACGCCGACCCGGCCGGCCAGGGCAAGAGCGCGGACACCGGCTTCGACTCCCGCATCTGGGACCAGTTCCTCGCCCAGACCGAGTCGGTCGCCAAGTCCGTGCCGTGGATGGTGTCGTACGGCAACCACGACATGGAGGCCTGGTACTCGCCCAACGGCTACGGCGGCGAGGAGGCCCGCTTCTCCCTGCCCGACAACGGGCCGGACAAGAAGAACCTGCCGGGCGTCTACTCCTTCGTGCACGGCAACACGGCGATCATCTCCCTCGACCCGAACGACGTCTCCTTCGAGATCCCGGCCAACCTCGGCATCTCGGGCGGCACCCAGACCACGTGGTTCGAGGCCCAGCTGAAGAAGTTCCGTGCCTCGAAGGACATCGACTTCATCGTCGTGTTCTTCCACCACTGCGCCTACTGCACCTCCACCGCGCACGCCTCGGAGGGGGGCGTGCGCCAGGAGTGGGTGCCGCTGTTCGAGAAGTACACGGTGGACCTGGTCATCAACGGCCACAACCACCAGTACGAGCGCACCGACGTCATCAAGGGCAACACCGTCGTCAAGAAGCTCCCGATCGGCGAGACCGCCTACCCCGAGACCGAGGGTGTCGTCTACGTCACCGCGGGCGCGGCCGGCCGCAGCCTCTACGCCTTCACCGCCCCCGACTCCTACGAGGGCCACCTGAACGAGGTCGACTCCGTCGCCTCCTTCGTCAACACCAAGGACGGCAAGGTCAACGAGACCGTCACCTGGTCGCGGGTGCGCTACCTCAACTACTCGTTCCTGCGCGTGGACGTCGAGCCCGCCCCGCGCGGCCACTACGCCAAGCTGAAGGTGTCGGGCATAGCCGAGACCGGCGACCGCATCGACCACTTCACGGTGGCGCGCAAGGCCAAGTAAGGCTCCGCGGGCGGTCCTCACATGCGTGTGAGGACCGCCTGTTTGGCTCTCGTGAACTCGTCGTCCGTGAGCACCCCCGCGCGGTGCAGCTCGCCCAGCTCACGCAGCCGGCGCAGCAACGCGTCGTGATCGGCTCCGGACGCCCCCGGCGCCCCGGACGCCTCCGGCACGGCGGCCGCCGTGGGATGCGGCAGCCGCGCCTGCACCGCGGCCGCGACCAGCGCCATCAGCGGGTCCCGCCGGAACCCCCACAGCTCCACCGCGTCCGGGTCGTACTTGGCCCGTGTCCGGGCCGGCGCGCCGCGCACCCGGAACCGCAGATGCCCGTTCTCCAACCCGGCCGCGGGCTGCCACTCCACGCCCAGGATGTCCGCCAGGGCGAGCGTGCGCGGACCTCCGGCGGCCTTGACGTCCTCCGTCTTCCAGTTCCACTCCAGGCGCACGCGCTCCCCGTCGAACGACGCCGTGCCGTCCCCGGCGGAGACCGACAGCGGCACCGGCGGCCCCGGCAGCAGGTAGTCGCTCACCGGCGTGCGCGGCACTCCCCGCAGCAGCAGCGCGGCGCGCACCTCGTCCGTGACGTACTCGGCGACCCCGTACCGGTCCGGCTCGACGGTCAGCCGGTAGGGGTCGTCGGTCTCGGCGAGCCGGCCCCCGGTGGCGTACGTCAGCGGATCGGAGCCGTCCCGCAGCCGCAGCCTCAGCCGCCCCGACCTACGGCCCTGTTCGAACGAGATCCCCGCCAACGCGCGAAGCAGCACCACGAGTTCACCCAGCTCCCGGCGCAGCACGCTGACGTTCCGGTCCCGCCCGGGAGTCAGCCGCAGGGCGTCCCCGTCGAAGACCCACGTGCCGTCCTTCTGGATGATTTCCGCCACGGGCCGATTGTTCCACCGGCCCGGGAGACCGCCGCCCGCCCGGCTCAGAACCCCGCGACGGGATTCTTGAGGGTCCCGACCAGCTGGAGGGCGCCCGACGGATCCGTCAGGTCCACCATCTGCCGGTTGTCGCGCAGCTGGAGCCGGTTGAGGCAGGACAGCGCGAACTCGGGCGCGAACATGTCGTACCGCTCGAACCGGTCGGCGAGTTCGGGCACCGACTCCTGGTATGCGCGGGTCACCTCGGCGACCGTCCGCCAGAAGTCGTCCTCCGCCAGGACGCCCTCGGTCGCGAGGTTCGCGGCGAGGAAGCGGAAGAAGCAGTCGAAGACGTCCGTGAAGATCGACAGCAGTTTCCTGTCGTCGGGGACCTCGACGCGCACCCGCTCGACCGCCGGCGGCAGCACCGCGTCCGGGTCCATGACCGCGATCTCCTCGGCGATGTCCTTGTACACCGCCCGCTGGACCACCCCGTCCTTCAGCACCAGGACGACGTTCTCGCCGTGCGGCATGTACACCAGGTCGTAGGCGTAGAAGCTGTGCAGCAGCGGGACGTAGTAGGCCCGCAGGTACGCCCGCAGCCAGTCCTCCGGGGCCAGCCCGCTCCGCTCGACGAGCGCGGCCGCGAACGAGGCGCCCTCGTGGTCCACGTGGAGCAGGGAGGCCATCGTGGCGAGCGACTCGCCCTCCCGCAGGGACGGCACCGGGCTCTCCCGCCACAGCGCGGCCAGCATCTTGCGGTACGGCGAGTAGCGGTCGGTCGCCCTCTCGTACTCCAGGTGCCGGTAGCCGACGGCCGCCCGCTCCCGGATGATCGACAGGCCGGTGGCCTTCAGCACCGGGTCGTTCTCGACGAGCCGGGCCAGCCAGTCGTTGATGGCCGGGGTCGCCTCCATGTAGGCGGCCGACAGTCCGCGCATGAAGCCCATGTTGAGGACCGACAGGGCGGTCTTGACGTAGTGCTTGTGGGGGTGGGAGCGGTTGAAGAAGGTCCGGATGGACTGCTGGGCCAGGTACTCGTCGTCGCCCTCGCCCAGGGGGACCAGGTACCCGCGGGCGACCTCGGCGGCGAAGGTGACGGTGAGCTTGTTCCACCACTGCCAGGGGTGGACCGGGATGAGGAGGTAGTCGGCGGGGTCCAGCCCCCGCTCGCGCAGCACGCCGTCGAAGCGCTCGACGGTCGCCTCGCCCAGCTCCTCCCGCACGAAGGACGCGTACTCGATCCCCGCCCCCGCCGTGAACGCGGCCCGCGACCTGTGCGCCGCCAGCCACACCAGCCGGACCGCGCTCGCGGTCTCGGGGGCGTACGACAGGTACTCGTGCACGCCGAAGCCGAGCCGTCCGTTGTTGGCGACGAAGCAGGGGTGGCCCTCGGTCATGCCGGACTCGATGGCCTGGAAGCCGGCGCGGACCAGCTCGGCGACCGGGACCCGGTCCTTGGTGAGCTTGTAGCAGGTGCTGGAGAGGGTGGAGGAGATCTCCTCCAGGTAGACCGGCAGGATCTCGTCGCCGAGGCCCAGGGAGTCCCTCAGCTCGATGAAGAAGTCCAGCGCGGCGAGCGGGAGTTCGGCGCCGCCGCGGGTACGGGTGAGGGAGTCGGCGTCCACCTGCCAGTGGTCGAGGGCGCGGCGGACGGCGGTGAAGCGGTAGCGCGTCAGACCGTCGTCGCTGCGGACGACGTACGACGGTCCGTCCGCCTCCGGGGTGATCAGGCGCTCGTGGGCGAACTCGGCGAGCGCCTTGCGTATCAGGAGCCGGTTGGCCTGCTCCCAGCGCTCGGGGGACAGGTGGGCGACCGCGTCCGAGAGGGTCATGCGGCGGCCACCGCCCGCTCGAACCGTTCCCGGGTGCAGTAGCTCAGCAACGCCTTCTTCTCCGGCTTCTGGATCTCCCGTACGGGTACGAACCCGACGGCTTCGTTCAGCGCGTGCACGGCCGTGTTGCGGACGTCCGGTTCGACCACGATCCGGCGGGTCGCCGGGTCCTCGAAGAGGTGGCCGACGGCGGCGGTGATGACGGCCTTCGTGAAGCCGTGCACGGGTGCCTCGGTGGCGGGGGTGAGGAAGTGCATCCCGACGTCCCCCGGTTCGGGCTCGTACAGCCCGACCAGCTCGCGGTGGGCCGGGTCGTAGTACTCCATGAGGAAGGCGGGCTCGCCGTCCGCGTGGAGGCCGAGGAGTGCGTGGTGGTGCTCGTCGGCCTGGATCTCCAGGTAGGCCCGTTCGACGTCCGCCGGCCGGGCGTCCTGCATCATCCAGAAGGCCGCTTTGGGATGCGTCACCCAGCTGTGCAGGAGTTCGGCGTCCGCGAGGGGGTCGAGGGGCCGGAAGGCGAAGGCGGGGGTGGCGGTGGTGCTCATGTCGAGAACTCCTGGAAGGCGATCGTCTTCTCCACCGGGTAGTACTCGGAGCCGAGCAGCTCGCGGATGATGTACGCGTTCCGGTAGGGGCCCATGCCCAGGTCGGGGCTGGTGATGCTGTGGGTGTGGACGCCGGCGTTCTGCAGGAAGACGCCCCGGCCGGTGACGTCGATCGCGTAGTTGCGGGCCACGTCGAAGTTGCCGTGCGTGTCGTAGCGCAGCCGGTCCCGGACGGGCCTGAGGAACTCCGGCTCGGCGTACCGGTAGCCGGTGGCCAGGACCAGGCCCTGGGTCTCGATCTCGTACTCCTTGCCCTGCTCCTCCTGCCGCAGCTTCAGCGTGTACGTGCCGTTGTCGTACGTGGCCGCGTTCAGCGAGGAGTTGGTGAGCAGTCTGGTCGGGACCGGGCCGCCGAGGCTCTTGCGGTAGAGCAGGTCGAAGATCTCGTCGATCAGGTCGCCGTCGATGCCCTTGAAGAGGCCCTTCTGCTCGGCGGTGAGCCGGTAGCGGGTCTCCTCCGGCAGGGCGTGGTAGTAGTCGATGTACTCGGGGCTGGTCATCTCCAGCGTGAGCTTGGTGTACTCGAGCGGGAAGAAGCGCGGGGAGCGGGTCACCCAGTTCAGCAGGTAGCCGTGGACGTCGATCTCGCTCAGCAGGTCCTGGTAGATCTCGGCGGCGGACTGGCCGCTGCCGACCAGCGTGATCGACTCCTTGGTCCGCAGCGCCTCGCGGTGCGCGAGGTACTGCGAGGTGTGGACGAAGTCACCGCCGAGGCCCTCGCAGGCGGCCGGGACATGCGGCGGGGTGCCGGTGCCGAGGACCAGCCGGCGGGCGCGGTACGTCTCACCGGCGGCCGTCGTGACGACGTACACCTCGTCCGCGTCCGCGTACCGGACCTCGGTGACCGTGGTGCCGAAGCGGACGTTGGTCAGTTTGCCCGCGGCCCAGCGGCAGTAGTCGTTGTACTCCACCCGCAGCGGGTAGAAGTTCTCGCGGATGTAGAACGAGTACAGCCGGCCCTTCTCCTTCAGGTAGTTGAGGAAGGAGTACGGCGAGGTCGGGTCGGCGAGGGTGACCAGGTCCGACATGAACGGGGTCTGGAGGTGGGCGCCGTCCAGGAACATGCCGGCGTGCCACTCGAAGCCGGGCTTCGATTCCAGGAAGACGCCGTCCAGTTCGGCGATCGGCTCGGTCAGGCAGGCGAGGCCGAGGTTGAAGGGCCCGAGCCCGATCCCCACGAAGTCGTGGACGGTGGCCGGGTGTTCAGGACGCGCGGTCAAGGGACTCCCCCAGGTACTGCTCGGCGTGGCCGGCGATCAGATCGAGGACGGCGGTGATGTCGGCGGTCGTGGTCTCGGGGTTGAGCAGGGTGAACTTGAGGTAGTGGCGGCCGCCGACCTTGGTGCCCGCGACCACCGCGTCCCCGGAGGCGAACAGGGCCTTGCGGGCGTGCAGGTTGGCACGGTCGATCTCGGCCGGGTCGGTGACGCGGGCCGGGACGTAGCGGAAGACGAGGGTGGACAGGGACGGCTCGACGACCACGTCGTAGCGCGGGTCGGCAACGAGCAGCCGCCAGCCCTCGGCCGCCAGGTCGCAGACCTCGTCGAAGAGTTCGCCGATGCCGTCGGCGCCCATGGTGCGCAGGGTCATCCACAGCTTGAGGGCGTCGAAGCGGCGGGTGGTCTGCAGGGACTTGTCGACCTGGTTGGGGATGCGTTCCCGCACCGTCCGGCGCGGGTTGAGGTACTCCGCGTGGTAGGTGGCGTGCCGCAGGGTGGCCGCGTCCCGGACCAGCACGGCGGACGAACTCACCGGCTGGAAGAAGGACTTGTGGTAGTCGACGGTGACGGAGTCGGCGCGCTCGATGCCGGCGATCCGGTCCCGGTGCTTCAGGGAGGCGAGCAGTCCGCAGCCGTAGGCCGCGTCGACGTGCATCCACACGCCGTACTGCGCGCACAGCTCGGCGATCTCCGGCAGCGGGTCGATGGAGCCGAAGTCGGTGGTGCCCGCGGTGGCGACGACCGCCATCGGCACCAGCCCGTCCCCGAGACAGCGTTCCAGCTCGCGGGCGAGGGCGACGGACTGCATGCGCTTGTCGTGGCCGACGGGGACGGAGACCACCGCGTCCTGGCCGAGGCCCAGCAGTTTCGCGGACTTCTGCACGCTGAAGTGGCTCGCCTCGGAGGCGAAGATCCGCAGCCGGTCGAGGGAGTCGGTCTTCGACTCCTCCCGGGCCAGCAGCAGCGCCTGCAGGTTGGACTGGGTGCCGCCGGAGGTGAACACCCCGTCGGCGCTCGCGCCCAGGCCGATGCGGGCGGTCGTCCAGTCGATCAGTTTCCGCTCGATCAGGGTGCCGCCCGCCGACTGGTCCCAGGTGTCCAGGGAGGAGTTGACGGCGGAGAGCACCGCCTCGCCGAGCACGGCCGGGATCACCACCGGGCAGTTGAGGTGCGCGAGGTAGCGGGGGTGGTGGAAGTAGACCGCGTCCCGGAGGTAGACGTCCTCCAGTTCGTCCAGGACCGCGGTGGTGTCGTGCAGCGGCCGGTCGAGGTCGATGGCGTCGACGAGGGGGGCGAGGGTGTCGACGGTGACACCCGTGAACGGACGTGCGGTGGTGGCGAATTTGGCCGCCACCCGCTCCACTCCTTCGGTCACGCGGCGGCGGTAGTGCTCCGCGGTGAGGTCATTGAGCAGGTGGGAGCGCATGCGGGAGTCCTCCGGGGGCGGGGTCCGTGCGAGGGAGCGGAGTGATCATTCTTACTTAGGTAAGCCTAACCTAACGTGCTATGAGGTAAACGTCGCCTCCCCGTGACGGCCGTCACTCGGCTCGCCCGACTACCCTTCGGCCACCCGGAGTTGTTCCTCCGTCAGGCCCCGCCGCCAGTACCCGACGAAGGTGACCCGGCGCCGGTCGATCCCGCGCTCGCCGACGAGGTGCCGGCGCAGCTCCTTCACCCGCCCCGACTCCCCGGCGATCCAGGCGTACGGGTGCGCGGGGCAGGGGAGGCGTGCCGCGCGGACCGCCTCCGTGGCGCTCCGGCCGCCGGTCAGCCAGGTGATCTCCGCGTCCGCCGCGGTGGCCACGTCCTGGATGTCACCGGCCTCCGGCACCTCCAGCCAGGCGCGGACCCGGGCGCCGGCCGGCAGTGACTCCAGGACGGCGGTCGCGGCCGGTACGGCGGTCGCGTCGCCCCAGATCAGCAGCAGGTCGGTGTCCTCGGGCGGCCGGAAGCGGATCGCCCGGTTGTCGGCGACCGCCGGTCCGAGCAGGATCACCCGGTCACCGGCGGCGGCCCGGGAGGCCCACCGGGAGGCGGGCCCGGCGGCGACGGCCGCACCCGGCTCGACGCCGTGCAGCACGAAGTCGACGTCGATCTCGTCGGGATCCCGGCGCAGCGCCCGCAGCGTGTACGAGCGCATCACGGCCCGCACGTCGTCCGGGAGTTCACGCCAGCCCTGCCACCAGCCGTCGCCCAGTTCGAGGGGCACCACCGGCTCGGTGCGCCCCTCGGCAGGGAGGAACAGGGACAGGGACTGGTCGCGCCCGTGGGAGTGGAAGTGCGCCAGGTCGGCGCCGCGGAACGTGACCCGGACCAGAGACGGACCGAGCCGCCTCGTCCGTGCGACCTGGAGGGAGAAGAAACGGAACGGGGCGGCTACGGCCGTCGTCATGGGGGCTCCTGGGACTCAGGAAGTCGTCCGGATGTGCCTGTGGCGGGTCAGCTGACCTTCTTCGCCGTCTCCAGCGCCTTGGCGAGGTTCTCGACCATCGCGACGCACTTGTCGTAGGAGAAGATCGGCTCGGGGGAGCGGGCGATGACCTGGCCGGCCTTGACCGCGGGGAGCTTCTTCCAGGTGGCCTGGGTGATGTCGGCGGGCTGGATGGTCGCCGAGCGGTCGTCCATCATGATGATGTCGGCCGGGTACTTGTCGACGTTCTCCCAGCTGAGCGACTCGTACCAGCCGCCGCCCTGCTTCTTGGCGGACTCCGGCGGCTCGACGAAGTTCACCCCGAGGGACTTGAAGTACTCCAGGTCCACGGAGAGGTTGGTACCGGAGACGTAGAACAGGTCCTGGGCGGCGGAACCGGCCATCACCTTGAGCTCGGGGTGCGCCTTGGCGGCGGCGCGCAGCCGGGTGGACGCCGCTTCGAAGCGCTTCTTGGCGTCCGTGACCTTACGGGCCGTCATGTCGGCGCCGAGGGACTCGGCGAGCGCCCAGACGCGCTGGAGCGGGACGGTGAGCCGGCGGTCGTAGGCCGAGATGCCGACGCTCGGGGCGAGTTTGGCGATCTTGTCCTTGGACTCGTCCGGGACGTACCACAGGGTGCCGGCGCCGTCGAACACCGTGGTGATGAGGACGTCCGGGGCGAGGGCCGCGTACTTCTCGACGTTGAACTGGCCCCACGCGTTGCCGAGGACGGTCAGCTTGCTGACGTCCATGTCGCCGGCCTGGACGTCGGCCTTGCCGTCCTTGGTCGTGGTCGGTCCGAACACGCCCTTGACGTCGATGCCGTAGTCGTACAGCGCGGCGCCGACCCCGACGAACGCGACGATGTTCGCCGGGACCCGGTCCAGCTTCACGGTCGTGCCCCGGTCGTCCTTGAACGTCCAGGGGCCGGACTTGGCGCCCGTCGTCCCCTTGCCGGAGGCGCCCCCGCTCTTGCCGTCGTCACCGCAGGCGGCGAGCACGGCACCGAGGCCGAGCGCGCCGCCGGCGGCGAGGACGCCACGACGGGTGAGGTGGGCGGCTCTGACGTTGGACATAGGCGTGGCTGCTTTCGAACGTGCGGAGACACCGCCGGACAAGTCGCTGATTAGGTTAGCCTAACCTCAGATCTTGTCCAGTCTGCCTTTCGCCCCCCCGGGGCCCGGCGGCGACTGCGAACCCGTCCGCCCCGGGGGTCGTGCGGCGCTAGGGTGTCGGTCATGCCGAGTGCTGAGGAAGCGTCAGGTGGCCCCTCACTGTGGGCGGTGCTCGACTCCCTGGGGCTTCGCCTGCCGCCGGTGAGTGCGCCGAAGGGGCGGTACGTTCCGGCCGTCGTGACCGGGGATCATCTCTGTGTGGCCGGACAGGTCCCCCTGTCCGAAGGCGAACTGCTGATGGTGGGCCGGGTGGGAGCGGAGGTTTCGGTCGCTCAGGCCCAGGAGCTCAGCAGGTGGTGCGCCCTCACCGCACTGGCGGCCGCTCACGCCGCGGTCGGAATCGACCGGGTGACCCGGGTGGTCAAGGTGACGGGATATGTCGCGTGCGCACCCGGGTTCACCACACCGTCCCGGGCGCTTGACGGTGCGAGCGATCTCTACAACGCCGTCTTCCGGGCGCGGGGTGGTCATGCGCGCAGTGACGTGGGGGTGGCTGTCCTGCCGCTCAACTCGCCGGTTGAGGTCGAGACTCTGATGGAGATCACCCGACAGGTGTGACGGGCCTGAGGGGCCCGCTCGGCTCGGCGGTCACATGGGTACAGCGGTGCCGGTCACGGAGATGCCCTCGTCGGAGCCCGGGGGGATGGTGACCGTGATGGTGCTCGGCCGGCCCATGTCCTCCCCCTGGAACACGGTCACCCGGGCGGGAGGGGTGACCAGTTCCTGTTCCCTGAGATAGCCACCGAACGCCGCGGCGGCGGCGCCTGTGGCGGGGTCCTCGAAGACGCCCCCGGTGGGGAAGGGGTTCCGGGCGTGGAAGACCTCGGGGCTTTCGCGCCAAACGAGATGGACGGTCACCCAGCCGTGGCCGTTCATCAGGTCGGTCAGCCGCCCCATGTCGTAGTCGAGCCCGGCCAGCCGCTCGCGGGAGGCGGCCGCCAGCACCGGGTGCCAGGCGCCGGCGTAGGCCACCCGGGCCGGCAGGGCGGGGTCGAGCTCCGAGGGGTCCCAGCCCAGCACCGACAGCAGGGCGTCGCGTTGCCGCTCCGGCAGGTCGACGCACCGCGGAGGGACGCTCGTCAGTGTGGCGACGACGTGGCCTGTGGCGTCGACGTCCGTGCGCACCGGAATGCGGCCGGCCCGGGTGTGGAACGTCAGGTCGCCCGTGCCGTGCAGTCGGGCATGGGCGACCGCAGTGGCGATGGTGGCGTGACCGCAGAACGGTACTTCGACTCTCGGACTGAAGTAGCGCACCCGGAGATCGTCCCCGCCGTCGGAGGTGACGAAAGCCGTTTCGGAGAAGCCGACCTCCGCGGCGCATTCCGCCATCTCGGCGGCGCTCAGTGCGGTCGCGTCCAGGACCACTCCGGCCGGGTTGCCGCCGTCGGCGTCCGCGGTGAAGGCAGCGTAGCGAAGGACGTTCATATGCACCCCGTCACAGTATTGCGGAGGTCAGCCCCAGGCGAGCAACTCGCCGTGTGCCGTCAGGCCGACGGAGAAACCCAGTGTGATGCGTCTTCCGGAGCCTCCGGGCCGTACGGCGTGATAATTACGGGAGTCGAACAGCAGGGCTTCGCCGACGGCCGGTTTGATTTCCAATTCTTCCGCACCCTGAACGCATTCTTCCGTGAAACCGTAGGAGTTCACGGGGCGGAATGCCTCGTCGGCGGGATGCCAGCGATGGCGCCACACCACCGTTTCACCGCCCGACTCCGGCATGGCGAGGTAGAGGTTGAAGGCCAGCTGCGCGACGGGCGGGTCGTCGAGCAGCGAGGCCGGGAACTCACGTACGGCGTCGTCGAAGTGGACCAGGAAGCCCTGCGGCGCCTCGCGTGCCACGCCCGGTCCCAGCTCGCGGCCCCGGTGCCGGGCGATGCCCGACCTGCCCGGCCAGTCGGAGGTGAGCGCCCGGCGCGCGGCCTCCAGTGGATCGAACGGCAGCGGCAGCGACCGCCAGGCCCGACGGGCCGCGTCCAGGGCCGGCCAGTAGGTGTCCGCGATGCCACCCTCGGTGCGATGGTCGCTGACACCCACTCCGAAGCGCATGACCGCCGGATGGACGCGTTCCCTGCCGTAACTGTCGAAGTCCGCCGTCAGGAGGCAGTCGACGAGCTGTGCGCAGGTGGCCTCGCTGAGAAGCTCCGGCACCCGGAGCACGGCACAGCGGCCGGCTGCGAGGTCGGCTATGTGATGCCGTGAGAAGGCGGGCGCGGTGACGACACGGAAGAACGGATCGTGCAGGCCTGTAGGACTCATCGGCTCCCCCCTGCCCTTGCCGTGCTTTCGCCCCGGCTCGGTTGTCCGCGTCGACCGCGGTGCAATCATCCCAGGAGGAGGGCCGGACTGTAGGCCAACTTTGCGTCGCGTTCGAGAGCCCGGTGGTCTTCCTCGATGGATTCGAGTGCCAGGCGGCGGGCCGATGCCAACTGGTCCGGATCGGTGTCGAGGCCGGCGTCACCCGGGACCGGACCGAGGTCGGCTTGCCCCTGGGGGGTCGAATTCATGCAGCGCTCCTTTGCGGTGCGGTGACGCAGTGTGGTCGACGTCTCACTGAGAGAGTGACGGACAGAGATGCTAGGCGCAAGTGCCCTGGGGTGTCGGGCACTTGAGCGAGTTGGTCAGTCCTGCGCACCCGCACCCGGATCGAGGAGCTTCTGGATCGCGTCGAACAGCTTCTGGGTCCGGACGGTTTCGGAGTGCTCCGGTCCGAGAATCCGCCGGCGGTCGGCCAGCAACTGAGCCGTCTCCAGGTGCGCCGCCTGCACCTGGCCCTGTGCGAGAAGCACCTGGCACCAGGTGAAACGCAGTGTCATGGCCAGCACGGACTGCGGCCCCTGCGTGGTGTCGGCCAGTCCCTGCTGGATCATCTGTTCGGCTTCGTCGGCTCGGCCTGCCTTCAGCAGGCAGCGCGCGAGGGTCTGGCGGATGCGCAGCGTCTCCATGGTGGACGGGGACCACTTGTCCAAGCTGATCCGGAGGATGTCCCGCAGCTCGGTCTCCGCTTCCGAGGGACGGCCCAGGGCGAACATGGCGCGCGCGAGGCTGTGACGCACGGTGATGGTGTCCGAGTGGTCGGGGCCGTGCACGGTGAGCTCCGCGGCGGCTATGGTCCGCAGGAGGGGTTCCACCTCGGCGAATCCGCCCTGCTCGAGAATGCTGCGGGCGAGTTTGTGCTGGCTCGCCAGTGTTCTCGGGTCGTCCGGACCGTGCAGTGCCTCACGTGCGGCGACCACCTGCCGGAGTTCGTCCTCCGCCGTGCTGTAGTCGCAGCTCTCCAGGGCGATGCGGCCCGTCTCGTGCCGTATGCCGAGGATCTCCGGGTCGTCCCGTTGGAAGTCGATGGCGTCGCAGTTGTCGAGGACCAGGTGGGCCATCTCGTCGGCCGGCCCGAGAAGCCCCACCACGATCAGGTACCGGACGGCCTGCCGGGCCAGCTCCACCGCGCCCCTCAGGATCTCGTCGCTCCTGACGTGCTGGTCGCCCGCGAGGCAGGCGCGGACCACTTCCATCACGTGCGGGGCGACAGCGGTCCAGATGTCCCAGCTCGTCGGGTCGTCCGGGGGCGACTCGCGGGTGACGTCCAGAAGCAGATCGACGATGAGGCCGTAGTAGTCGGTTCTGTGCCGCTCCATCTCCGCGTCGCCGCGCAGCAGGGCGTGGACGACGGGATGCAGGGTGAGCCCGTGCTTCAGCAGGCCGCTCCCCGCCTCCGGGCGGCTGACCCGCTCGACGAGGCCGAGGTCGTCGAGGCCCTTGAGCACCAGGTTGCGCTGCTCCCTGGTGAAGTCCGACAGCAGAGGGGACCCCGTGATGGCCTTGCTCTCCAGCAACGGCCGGAAGGGGATGGGGGTGATGCCCAGACAGGCGAAGGCCCGCAGCAGGGGACCGGCCTGCTTCAGCCCCTGTTCGGCGAGCAGATCCAGCGCGATGCCGCAGACCTCGGCCATCGCGGACATGCCGAGCATCTCCTGCAGGCCGCTGGCGGCGGTTCCCGGCGGCGACGAGCTTCTGGCCTCGAACGCCTCGCGGTAGCTCTCGAAGTCGTGGATGACGGGATCGTCCAGGGACGGCGCGGAGCGGTGCACGGAGTTCAGGTAGGACGCCGCCGCGTGCAGGGCCAGTGGCAGGCCGCCCAGCGCCGCCGACAGGAGATGTGCCTGCCGGCGCGAACCGCCGTGATCGGTGACGGTCATGAGCAGTTCGGCCCCCTCGTCATCGGTCAGGGGCGGTACGTGGTGGACCTGGCAGGGGGGAAGCCAGTCGGCCGCCGAGCGGTCGCGGCTGGTGACGATGACCAGACTGTCGGTCCGGCTGGGATGACGGATCCATCCGGTTCCGTCCGCCACCTGTCCGGCCGCGCCGGCAAGCCGCTCGGGCGTGTCGGCGTTGTCGATCACCAGGAGCCACGGGTCGGAGCAGGTCTCCAGGTAGTGCCAGACCAGGTCCATGGGGCTGCCGTTGCCCCGGAACGCCTGCTCCACCTCGCCCGTCGGGGCGTGCAGCTGGTTGGCGATCTCCCGCATGGAGGCGTTGATCTGCGGAACGCTCACCCACCACACGCGACGCGTGGCGGTCGCGTGGTGGGCGGCTTCCAGCGCGATCCGGCTCTTGCCCGAACCGCCCAGCCCGGTGAGTACGTGGATCCTGGGGGCGGAGGCTGTCGGCGCGGCCGTCAGGGCGGTGAAGACGCCGCGCGGCTCACGTCCGAAGAGCCTGGTCCTGCGCCTGCCGTGCGGAGGGCTGACCGATATGCCGCCCTGTTGCTGGGGGAGCAGAGGCCGTTCGGGCCGGTCGCGGGTGAGCTCGGACGGCGTGGGGGCCGGTGTGCGCTGCGCCGGGACGGGGGTGGGCCGGTCACCGGTGGCCTGGTCCTCGCCTTCGTCGAGCAGGTGGCTCAGGACGTCCTTGAGGACTCGGTAGGAGGCGTTGTCGTGATCGCCGGGCTGGACGATCTGGAAATGGTCGCCCGGCACGGTGGCGCTGACCGGAAACACGCCTCTGGCCTCTCGGGCCGGAACGACGTTGTCCTCGGTTCCGCCGTACGCCTGGATGGGGATGCGCCATTGGCTCTCCGTGTTGCCGACCGCCTGCACCACCGCTCGCAGAACGGTGCGCTGGGTCTCCAGGACTTCCCTCTGGTACGGCCTCAGTTGCCGCTCCTGCGCGTTCCGCCAGAAGAACACAGAGCGGCGCAGCGCCAGGAAGAAGCCGGACCCGTTGTTCGGGCACCCGAACATGACGATGTGGGCGATGCGGGCCAGTGCGGGTCCGCGGGCCTCGTGGAGTGTGCGGGCGAGGAATCTCTGGATGATCAGGCCGCCCTGGCTGTGGCTGACCAGCACCACCCGGCCGGTTCTCGGGATCTGGACGCGCAGAAAGGTGTCGAGCGCGTCGGCGATGTCGTCGTAGGCGGCGACGACCCGGTCCGGACGCAGTTTCACCTTCGGGCTGTCATAGGGAAAGCAGTGCGCGACCGCCCCGTGTAATTCGTCGTCCGCGGCCAGCAGTTTGCGAAATTGGTTCCACACCTCGGTCGACGAGAAAAGACCGTGCACGAATACCACGTGGATGGTCTTTTCCGGATGCGTGATCGTATGAACCGCCATGGACCGTCCCCCGCCCTGTCCGCCGGATCCGCCCCTCACGGGGCATACGGAGCGTATGCCCCGTGAGGGGCGGCTGCTACCTCGTCGGCATGGGCAGGGGTCGATCACGCACGTGATCAGTCAATTGCGATCAATTCCATGACGTAAGCGATCGGCCCCCTTTCAGCTCACCAGCCCCAGCTCCCGTGCGATCAGCATGCGCTGGACCTCGCTGGTGCCCTCGCCGATCTCCAGGATCTTGGCGTCGCGCCACATCCGGGCCACCGGGTACTCGTTCATGAAGCCGTAGCCGCCGTGGACCTGGGTGGCGTCGCGGGCGTTGTCGACGGCGACCGTGGAGGAGTAGAGCTTGGCGAGGGCCGCCTCCTTCTTGAAGGGCTCGCCGGCGACCAGGCGCGAGGCCGCGTCGCGCCAGGCCAGGCGCGCGGTGTGGGCCTTCATCTCCATGTCGGCGATCTTGAACTGGATGGCCTGGTTGGCGCCGATCGGCCTGCCGAAGGCGTGCCGTTCCTTCGCGTACTTCACCGACTCGTCCACGCAGCCCTGGGCCAGGCCGGTGGCGAGGGCCGCGATGGCGATCCGTCCCTCGTCCAGGATGCGCAGGAACTGGGCGTAGCCGCGGCCCTCCGTGCCGAGCAGGTTGGCGGCGGGGACCCGGACGTCGGCGAAGGACAGCTCCCGGGTGTCGGAGGCGTTCCAGCCGACCTTCGAGTAGGGGGCGGCCACCGTGAAGCCGGGGGTGCCGGAGGGGACGATGATCGAGGAGATCAGGGGCTTGCCGTCGGGCTTGCGGCCGGTGACGGCGGTGACGGTCACCAACCCCGTGATGTCGGTGCCGGAGTTGGTGATGAAGCACTTGCTGCCGTTGATCACCCACTCGTCGGTGTCGGGGTCGAGGCGGGCCGTGGTGCGGGTGGCGCCCGCGTCGCTGCCGCCGTCGGGTTCCGTGAGCCCGAACGCGCCGAGGATCTCCCCGGAGCAGAGGCGAGGGAGCCACTCCTGCTTCTGCTCCGGCGTGCCGAACAGGTGGATCGGCATCGCGCCCAGCGAGACCCCCGCCTCCAGGGTGATCGCCACCGACGAGTCCACCCGGGCCAGTTCCTCCAGCGCGATGCCGAGCGCGAGGTAGTCGCCGCCCATCCCGCCGTACTCCTCGGGGAACGGCAGTCCGAACAGGCCCATGCGGCCCATCTCGCGGACGATCTCGTAAGGGAACTCGTGTCGTTCGTAGAAGTCGCCGATCTTCGGCGCCACGACGTCGTGCGCGAACTCCTCCACCGTGCGGCGGAGTTCTTCCAGTTCGGGGGAGAGGCGGTGGTCCATGGTCGTCACTCCTGGTGGGAGAGGGCGCGTACGGTACGGGACGGGCTGGGTCGGCCCAGTTGCGAGGCCATCCACACGCTGGTGGCGGTGAGACGGCCGAGATCGACTCCGGTCTCGATGCCGAGGCCCTGGAGCATCCAGACCAGGTCCTCGGTGGCGAGGTTGCCGGTGGCGGACTTGGCGAACGGGCAGCCACCGAGGCCGCCCGCGGACGCGTCGACCGTCGTCACGCCGTGTTCCAGGGCGGCGTAGGTGTTGGCGAGCGCCTGGCCGTAGGTGTCGTGGAAGTGCACGCCGATGACGTTGGTCGGCACCCCCTCCTCGTTGAGGAGGGAGAGGAGTTCGAGGACGTGGCCGGGGGTCGCGACGCCGATCGTGTCGCCCAGGCTCAGCTCGTCGCAGCCCATGTCGCGCAGCGCCTTGCAGACCCGGACCACCTGGTGGAGCGGAACGGCGCCCTCCCAGGGGTCCCCGAAGCACATCGAGACATAGCCGCGGACGTGCGCGCCGGCGTCCTTCGCCTGCCGGACGACGGGGTCGAAGACGGCCAGCGACTCGTCCACCGTACGGTTGAGGTTGGCCTTGGCGAAGGACTCGGTGGCGCTGGCGAAGACGGCGACCCGGCGGGCGCCGAGGGCCAGGGCCCGGTCCAGACCGCGCTGGTTGGGGACCAGCACCGGCAGGGCGACCCCGGAGAGGTCGCCGACCCGGGGGAACAGGTCCTCCGCGTCGGCCAGTTGGGGAACCCACTTGGGGTGCACGAAGCTGGTCGCCTCGATCGTGGTCAGGCCCGCGTCGGCCAGCCGGTGGATGAACTCGGCCTTGACCTCGGTCGGGACCGTCGCCTTCTCGTTCTGCAGGCCGTCGCGCGCGCCCACCTCGTGGATCCGCACCCGGGCGGGCAGATCGGCGGCCGGTACGACCATGGGGAGCGTCACTGGTCCTCCTCCTCGGGTGCGATCACGGCCAGCACCTGGTCCATGGCGACCGTGGCGCCGGGCCGTACGTCGAGTTCGGCGACGGTGCCGGCGTGCGGGGCGGAGACCACGTGCTCCATCTTCATCGCCTCCACCACCAGCAGGCTCTGACCGGCGGTCACCCGGTCCCCGACGGCGACCTTCACCACGGTCACCGTGCCGGGCATGGGCGCGGTGAGGGAATCGGCACCCGCGTGCGCGGCGCGGCTCAGCGAGGCGGCGACCGGGTCGTGGTCGCGGACCTGCCAGGCGTCGCCGTCGCGGCCCAGCCAGGTGCCGTCCGGCAGCGCGGCGAAGGTGTGGGTGACGCCGTCGAGCCGGAAGCCGAACCGGCGTCCGGCCGGATGTTCCTGCGGCAGGGATCCCCGCAGGGGTTCCGCCCGGCCGGGCAGGAGCAGTTCCACCTCCCCCTCCGGGGTGCTGCGCACGCGGACGGTCACCGGCTCCCGACCGGGGACCTGGAGGTGGTGCGGTGTCCAGGCCCGCCGGCCGCCGAGCCGCCAGCCGTCGGCGGCGGCGAACGGATCCGTCCAACCGGAGCCGGACCCGGAGCCGGAGCCAGTGCCGGACCCGGACCCAGTGCCGGAGCCCGCGCCGGAGCCGAAGGCAAGGGCCGAGCCCGAACCGCCGGTGGGCGCCATCGCGCCCTGGCGCAGCAGCGCCGCCGCCGCGTACACCTCCGTCGGCACCGCGTCCGGCACCAGGCCGTCCGCCTCGCGCTCGACCAGACCCGTGTCCAACTCGCCCGCCACCACCGCCGGATGGGCGAGCAGCCGGCGCAGGAACCCGGCGTTGGTCAC
Organism: Streptomyces sp. NPDC006655; assembly: GCF_040703965.1. NCBI lineage: Bacteria > Bacillati > Actinomycetota > Actinomycetes > Kitasatosporales > Streptomycetaceae > Streptomyces > Streptomyces sp. NPDC006655. The sequence continues at coordinate 20,753 of NZ_JBEYJU010000004.1, forward strand.
CACCCCGAGCGTGACCGTCTCCGCGAGGGCGGCGCGCAGCCTGCGCAGCGCGGTCCCGCGGTCCGGCCCGTACGCGATCACCTTGGACAGCATCGGGTCGTACCGGCTGCCGACCTCGGTGCCCTCGCTGAGCCCGGAGTCGGTGCGGACCCCGGCACCGGCCGGCTCGTCCAGCAGGAGCACCGTGCCGCCGGTCGGCAGGAAGCCGCGCGCCGGGTCCTCCGCGCAGATCCGCGCCTCGACCGCGTGCCCGGTCAGCGTGACGTCGTCCTGCCCGTACGGCAGCCGCTCACCGGCCGCCACCCGCACCTGCCACTCCACCAGGTCGAGTCCGGTGACGAGTTCGGTGACCGGGTGCTCCACCTGGAGGCGGGTGTTCATCTCCATGAAGTAGTACGACGAAGGGTCGCCGCCCGGCACGATGAACTCCACCGTGCCCGCGCCGACGTACCCGCACGAGCGGGCCGCCTGCACCGCGGCCTCGCCCATCGCCGCCCGCGTCCGCTCGTCCAGCAGGACCGAGGGCGCCTCCTCGATCACCTTCTGGTGCCGGCGCTGGAGCGAGCACTCGCGCTCGCCCAGGTGCACCACGTTCCCGTGGCCGTCGGCCAGCACCTGGATCTCGATGTGCCGGGGCCGGTCGACCCACCGCTCGACGAGGAGCGTGTCGTCGCCGAAGGAGGCGCGGGCCTCGCGGCGGGCGGCCGCGATCTCCTCGTCCAGCAGGTCGAGGTCGCGCACCAGCCGCATGCCCTTGCCGCCGCCGCCCGCGGACGGCTTGAGGAGCACCGGCGCGCCCAGCGCCCGTGCCGCGTCCGCCAGTTCGGGGTCCCGGCCGCCGGGTACCACCGGCACCCCGGCCGCCGCCACGGTCTCCTTGGCCCGGATCTTGTCGCCCATCAGCGCGATCGCGTCGGCGGGCGGCCCGACGAAGACCAGTCCGGCCTCCTCGCAGGCCCGCGCGAAGGCCGCGTTCTCGGCGAGGAAGCCGTATCCGGGGTGGACGGCCTGCGCGCCGGTGCGGGCGGCCGCGTCCAGCAGCCGCTCCACCGACAGATAGCTCTCGGCCGCCGGCGCCGGGCCGAGCCGTACCGCCGTGTCGGCCTCGCGGACGTGCCGGGCGTCCGCGTCGGCGTCGGAGTACACGGCCACCGAGCGCACGCCCAGCGAGCGCAGCGTGCGGACGACCCGGACGGCGATCTCGCCCCGGTTGGCCACGAGTACGGTGTCGAACACGAGTCCCCTCCTCACATCCGGAAGACGCCGAACTGGGGCTCACCCAGGGGCGCGTTGCCACAGGCCGTCAGGGCGAGGCCGAGCACCCGCCGGGTGTCGAGGGGGTCGATGACCCCGTCGTCCCAGAGGCGGGCGGTCGCGTAGTAGGCGTTGCCCTGGCGCTCGTACTGGGCGCGGACGGGTGCCTTGAAGGCCTCCTCCTCGTCCGCGGGCCACTCCTCGCCCCGCGCCTCCAGCTGGTCCCGCTTCACCGTCGCGAGGACCGAAGCCGCCTGCTCCCCGCCCATCACCGAGATCTTGGCGTTGGGCCACATCCACAGGAAGCGGGGGGAGTAGGCCCGCCCGCACATGGAGTAGTTCCCGGCGCCGTACGAGCCGCCGACCACCACCGTCAGCTTCGGCACCCGGGTGCAGGCCACCGCCGTCACCATCTTCGCGCCGTGCTTGGCGATGCCGCCCGCCTCGTAGTCCCTGCCCACCATGAAGCCGGAGATGTTCTGCAGGAACACCAGCGGGATCCCGCGCTGGTCGCACAGCTCGATGAAGTGGGCGCCCTTCTGGGCGGACTCGGAGAACAGGATGCCGTTGTTGGCGACGATGCCGACGGGGTGGCCGTGGATCCGGGCGAAGCCGGTGACCAGGGTCTGCCCGAACTCGCTCTTGAACTCGGCGAACCGGGAGCCGTCGACGACCCGGGCGATGATCTCGCGGACGTCGTAGGGGGTGCGGGAGTCGACGGGGACGGCGCCGTAGAGGCCGTAGGGGTCGACCTTGGGCTCGACGGCCGCGGTGGCCGCCCAGGGCAGGGAGCGCCGGGCCGGGAGCGTGGCGACGATGTCGCGGACGATGCACAGCGCGTGCGCGTCGTCCTCGGCGAGGTGGTCGGTGACGCCCGAGACGCGGGAGTGCACCTCGCCGCCGCCCAGTTCCTCGGCCGTCACCACCTCACCGGTGGCGGCCTTCACCAGCGGGGGCCCGCCGAGGAAGATCGTCCCCTGGTTGCGGACGATGACCGCCTCGTCGCTCATCGCCGGGACGTACGCGCCGCCCGCCGTGCACGACCCGAGCACCGCCGCGATCTGCGGGATCCCCGCGCCGGACATCCGGGCCTGGTTGTAGAAGATCCGGCCGAAGTGGTCGCGGTCCGGGAAGACCTCGTCCTGAAGGGGCAGGAAGGCGCCCCCGGAGTCCACCAGGTAGACACAGGGCAGCCGGTTGTCGAGGGCCACCTCCTGCGCCCGCAGGTGCTTCTTCACGGTCATCGGGTAGTACGTGCCGCCCTTGACGGTCGCGTCGTTGGCGACGATCACGCACTCCCGGCCGCTGACCCGCCCGATCCCGGCGATCACGCCGGCCGCGGGGGCGGCCCCCTCGTACATCCCGTCGGCGGCCAGGGGGGCCAGCTCCAGGAACGGGGACCCCGGATCGAGCAGGGTGTCCACCCGGTCCCTCGGCAGCAGCTTGCCGCGTGCGGTGTGCCGCGCCCGTGCCTTCTCGCCGCCGCCCAGTGCGGCCGCGGCGAGCTTGCCGCGCAGCTCCTCCACGAGGACGCGGTGCGCCTCCTCGTTGGCCCGAAAGGCCTCCGACGCGGGGTCCGCCGCGCTCTGAAGCTCCGGTGCCTGGTCCATCCCGCGATCCCCTCACCTTGTTAATGAGCGTTAACGCATTTCCCTCAGGTTAACGACCGCTAACCTCCCTGTCTAGAATTGCCCTCATGGTCACGAGAACCGACGCCCCGACCCGTCGCGAGCAGATCCTCAAGGAGGCCGCCCGGCTCTTCGCCGAGCGCGGCTTCCACGGTGTCGGCGTGGACGAGATAGGCGCGGCGGTCGGCATCAGCGGGCCCGGTCTCTACCGGCACTTCGCGGGCAAGGACGCGATGCTCGCGGAGCTGCTGGTGGGGATCAGCGGGCAGCTGCTGACGGGGGCGAAACGACGCCTGGCGGAGGCCGACGGGGTCCCCGCCGAGGAGGTCCTCGACTCCCTCATCGAGGGGCACATCGACTTCGCCCTCGACGACCGTCCACTGATCACCCTGCACGACCGGGAACTGGACCGCCTGCGCGACAGCGACCGGAAACTGGTGCGTCAGTTGCAGCGGCAGTACGTCGAGCTGTGGGTGGAGGTGGTCCGGGAGGTCCACCCCGCGCTGCCGGAGCCCGCCGCCCGCTCGGCGGTCCACTCGGTCTTCGGCCTCCTGAACTCCACCCCCCACTTGGGCCGACCGGGTTCCCTCCCCGGCCGGGCGACCACGGCTACCCTGCTGCACCGCATGGCGAAGGGAGCGTTCACCGCGGCGGCGGGCGAGTGACGAGCGTTACCCCCCTCCCGCTCCCCGCGCCCTGGACCCGTCGGCCTACCCACCGGTACCTTGGAAGTCTGAGCAAGCGCTTAGACAGCTGACGTGCCTGGAGGTGGCGGCCGTGCGCCGTACGTTGTACAACGAGGATCACGAGGCGTTCCGGGACACCCTCCGCGCCTTCATAGAGGCCGAGGTCGTCCCGGTGTACGACGAGTGGCTCGCCGCCGGCCAGGCCCCCCGCGACTTCTACTACAAGCTCGCCGAGCTGGGCGTCTTCGGTATCCGCGTGGACGAGGAGTACGGCGGCGCCGGCATCGACTCCTACAAGTTCGAGGCCGTCCTGTACGAGGAGACCGCCCGCGCCGGCATCTCCTTCGGCGGCTCCGGCGTGCACGTCCTGCTCGGCCTGCCCTACATCAAGCTGCTCGCCACCGACGAGCAGAAGAAGCGCTACCTGCCCAAGTTCGTCTCCGGCGAGGAGATGTGGGCCATCGCGATGACCGAGCCGGGCACCGGCTCCGACCTCGCCGGCATGAAGACCACGGCCAAGCTCAGCGAGGACGGCACGCACTACGTCCTCAACGGCGCCAAGACCTTCATCACCGGTGGCGTGCACGCCGACCGCATGATCGTCTGCGCCCGCACCGCCGCCCCCACCAAGGAGGACCGCCGCCACGGCATCTCCCTCTTCGTGGTCGACACCAAGGCGGAGGGCTACTCGGTCGGCCGCAAGCTCGACAAGCTGGGCCTGAAGACCTCCGACACCGCCGAGCTGGCGTTCGTCGACGTGAAGGTCCCGGTCGAGGACCTCCTCGGCGAGGAGAACAAGGGCTTCTACTACCTCGGCCACAACCTCGCCTCGGAGCGCTGGGGCATCGCCTTCGGCGCCTACGCCCAGGCCAAGGCCGCCGTGCGGTTCGCCAAGCAGTACGTGCAGGAGCGGGTCGTCTTCGGCCAGCCCGTCGCCGCCTTCCAGAACACCAAGTTCGAGCTGGCCGCCTGCCAGGCCGAGGTGGACGCCGCCGAGGCCGTGGTCGACCGCGCCACCGAGGCCCTGGACGCCGGTGAGCTGACCCCCGCCGAGGCGGCCAGCGCCAAGCTGTTCACCACCGAGGTCGCCCACCGCGTGATCGACCGCTGCCTCCAGCTGCACGGCGGCTACGGCTTCATGAACGAGTACCCGATCGCCCGCCTGTACGCGGACAACCGCGTCAACCGGATCTACGGCGGCACCAGCGAGATCATGAAGACGATCATCGCGAAGGACATGGGCCTGTAAGCCCTCCGCAATTCCCGGCCAGTAGAAAAGGTGCCATGAACCAGGCACTGAATGATCTCCTCGACCTGCTCGACCTGGAGCAGATCGAGGAGAACATCTTCCGCGGCCAGTCCCGGTCCGCCGTCGTCCCGCGCGTCTTCGGCGGACAGGTCGCGGCCCAGGCGCTGGTCGCCGCCGGGCGCACCGTCCCGGCGGACCGGCACGCCCACTCGCTGCACGCGTACTTCCTGCGCCCCGGCGACCCGGGTGCGCCCATCGTCTACAACGTCGAGCGGATCCGCGACGGCCGCTCCTTCACCACCCGGCGCGCGGTCGCCGTCCAGCACGGCCGGCCGATCTTCACGCTCTCGGCCTCCTTCCAGACGTACGAGGACGGCCTCGACCACCAGGCCCCGATGCCGCCCGCGCCCGACCCGGTCACCCTCCCCACCTCGGCCGAGCGGCTGCGCGGCTACGACCACCTGCCGCCCGCCGTGGTGGAGAAGTTCCTGGAGGCCCGCGAGGCGATCGACCTGCGGTACGTGGACGAGCCGCCGTACGGGAAGTTCGGGGAGCCGCGCGAGCCGCACAGCCAGGTCTGGTTCCGCACCAACGGCAAGCTCGACGACGACCCCCTGCTGCACGTCGTCCTCGCCACGTACGTCTCCGACATGACCCTCCTCGACTCGATCCTGCTCGCGCACGGTCGCGGGGGATGGGCGGTGGGCGACGTGGTCGGCGCCTCCCTCGACCACGCCATGTGGTTCCACCGCCCGTTCCGGGCCGACGAGTGGCTGCTGTACGACCAGGAGTCGCCGTCCGCGTCCGGCGGCCGCGGGCTCGGCCAGGCCCGGATCTACACGCAGGACGGGTCACTCGCCGTTTCGGTGATCCAAGAGGGCGTCGTCCGCGTCCCGTGGGAGGACTGAGCGAGGCTGCCGCGCTCCGGACCTCGGACGATGACGTTGGGTGATGGTCCGACATGCCGTCCGACTTGTCCGAGATTAAGCTCTATGAGTGAAATGCCGCACAGTGCATGTGCCGCATAGCGGACGTGCCGCGTAGCGGACGTATGTCCGGCAGAAAGGTATTTCCCATGCGAGTACAGCGCGCGAGGCGTCTCGCCGCGATGTCCGCCGCCGGCCTGCTGCTGGCCGGTGGGACCGCGATCGGCGCCGCGGGTACCGCCTCGGCGGCTCCCGCCTCCACTCACCAGACCGTCGTCACCGGCGGCGGCTTCGGCTGCAACGGCTTCCGGGGCGGCCGGTTCGACAACTGCGGCTTCCGCAGCTTCGCCGTCGTCCCCGTCATCCCCGTCGTCCCGGTCGTGGTCGTCCCCGCCGTCGGCTTCGGTGGCTTCGGCGGTCTCGGTGGCTTCGGCGGGTTCGGCGGCCTCGGCTTCGGCTGAGCCGGCCGGGTTCGACCGGACCAGGAACGTAGGAACCGAGGGTCTAGGGCCAAGGCACGGTGTGCGGCTCCCGCGAGGCGGGGGCCGCACACCGGCGCGTCAGGCCAGTCCCGCCTCCGCCAGCAGGTACGCCGTCAACGGGTCGTAGTACCGCGGGCTGAGCACGTGGTCGTCCAGCGGTACGGCCACCTGGAGGGTGCCCTCCGCCTCGGCGAGGAACAGCGCCGGGTCGTTGCAGTCGGCGTAGCCGACGGAGTCCAGGCCGGCCTGCGCCGCGTACCCCGCCCAGCCGTGGTCGGCGACGACCAGGTCGGGCAGCGGCCGGCCCGCGCGCTCCAGACCGCCCAGGACCGCCTTCATCGGCTCCCCGGAGTGGGTGTGCCACAACGTCGCCCCGTGTTCGAGGACCGCCACGTCGGCGAACTGCATGACGTACCCCTCGTCCGTCTGCAGCCCGTCCGGGATGACCACGATCTCGCAGCCGGCCGCCCGCAGCGCCGCCGCCGTCGCCCGGTGCACGTCCAGCAGGCCGCCCGGGTGGCCGGTCGCGAACAGCACCCGCTGCCTGCCCTCGGCCGCCTTGCGCAGCCGTGCCGCCAGCCGGTCCAGGCCGTCCACGGTCAGCTCGGGGTCGATGGTGTCCTGGCCGTACCGGTACTCCGCGTCGTCGTTCACCCCGACCCGCTCGGCCATCACGGCCAGGACGTCCTGCTCGTCGGTCCAGCGGTCGCCGAGTTCCAGTCCGAGCCACCAGTTGCGCTCGCCGTTGGCCAGCTTGCGGTAGTGGAGCAGGTTGTTCTCGCGGGGCGTGGCGACATCGCCCGCGATACGGGTCTTCACGAGGTGCTCGACGAGCTCGGCGCGGCTGGGTGTCCCGGGTATCGGCATGCCTACATTGTGAGGCAGCCGGCGGTGCGGTTCCCCTGCGTATCGTCCGCTGGGACGTGCGTCACTGCTGACCCAGGGCGAACCACAGCTCCATCCGCACGTCCGGGTCGTCGAGTTCGGTGCCGAGGAGGGCCGCGCAGCGGGCGATGCGCTGGCGCACGGTGTTGCGGTGGACGGCCAGGGCGACCGCGGTGCGGTCCCAACTGCCGTGCAGCGACAGCCAGGTGCGCAGGGTCTCGGTGAGGGCGGGGTGCTCAGCGAGGGGGGCGAGGAGGGTGCGGGCGTGGGCCTGGGCCTCTTCCCTCGGGACGAGTTCGGCGAGGCCGGGGTGGCTGCCGTGCCTCAGCAGAGGGGTGCGGGTCGCCCGGGCGCGGGCGAGGGCGCGGGCCGCTTGCGTGGCTGCGGTCGGCAGGTGCTGTGCGGGTACGGGGGCGCTGACGCCGAGGGTCCAGCCGGGCTGGGGTTCGAGGGTGCGGTCCGCCGGGAGCAGGATGCGGGTGGTATCCCCTCCGGGGTCGATGAGGGGCGAGCCGAGCGTCGCGCCCAGCGCGGTGGCGGCCAGGAGGTCTGGCGGGAGCGGGTGCGTGGGGGCTTGTCGCGCAGTTCCCCGCGCCCCTGGGGAGGGACGGTCCCGTCGGTCGTTCTGGCAGGCCTCCACCACCAACCAGTTGCCGTCTCCGCCCAGTAGAGGTGCCACCTCGTCCGGTGCCCTGCCCAGCATCAGCCGTACCAGCGCCGCAGTGCGGGCCGCGCCCGAGCCGGTCTGCTGTTCGCCGGTGAGGAGGGTGAGCAGGACCGTGGCCACCGAGGCGATGGTGTGGTCGCCCGGTTCGCGGGCCGGGGTGGCCACGCCGAGGGCGAAGCCGGTGCCGAGGGCGTAGGCGGCGAGGTGGGTGCCGGCGGTGGCGTGGGTCGCGGAGGTGGGGGTGCCGGGGCCGGACGGGCGTACGACCTCCGCGAGCTCGGCGAGTGCGTCGCGCACCGGCGGCTCCGGCTCCCGGCCCGCCGACGCGATCTCCGTGCCCTCCGGGCCGTACAGGGCCGTCCAGCCGCCCAGTCGGACCGCCAGCTGGCGCAGTACCGCGGGGACCGGGTCGGGGCGGGAGGCGGCGGCCGCGAGGCTCTGCTGGGCGTCGGTGACCCGGCGCAGTTCGGCCAGGCGGGCCTGGGCCAGCAGCTGCCAGACCGCGCGGGCGACGGCGGTGAACGGGGTCCCCGGCGGGACCTCCAGCAGCGGCAGGCCGTGGCGGTCGCAGGCGGCGGCGAGGGCCGCCGGGACCGTGTCGTGCACGGGGGCCAGTCCGAAGCCGAGGGCGGCGCCGCCCGCCGCGACGATCCGGGAGACGTAGCCGTCGAAGTAGGTCCCGGGGTCCGCCGTCTCCGGGATGTGCACCCCGGCCGTCAGCAGCAGCTCGCCGCCCAGCAGGTACGGGTACGGGTCGGCCATCTCCGAGGTGTGGGCCGCGTGCACGACGAGGGACGGGTCGGACGGTCCGGCGATCCGGCGCAGGGCGAGGTCCTCGCGGGTCAGGAGGGCGGCGAGGGGCACGCCGGGCGTGGGGGGAACCGTGGGATCCGGCATGGTGTGCGTTTCCTCCGTCCCGGACGGCTCGAATGGATGAAACGTACACTTCGCAGTCGCTTTCCGGCCACCTAGTGTCGTGGCACGTCGTCCGACTCCGTGCACACGATTCGAGGGAGGTCCCATGGCCGTCGACTACACAGTGATCGTGCTCTATCTCGCCGGGATGCTGGCCATGGGCTGGTGGGGCATGCGCCGCGCCAGGTCCAAGAGCGAGTTCCTGGTGGCCGGACGCCGGCTCGGGCCCGCCATGTACTCCGGCACCATGGCCGCGATCGTCCTCGGTGGCGCGTCCACCATCGGCGGGGTCGGCCTGGGCTACCGGTACGGGCTGTCCGGGGCCTGGATGGTCTTCACCATCGGCCTGGGCCTGCTCGCCCTCTCCGTCTTCTTCTCGGCCCGGATCGCCCGCCTCAAGGTGTACACCGTCTCCGAGATGCTGGACCTGCGCTACGGCGGCCGGGCCGGGGTCATCTCCGGCGTGGTCATGTGGGCGTACACCCTGATGCTCGCCGTCACCTCCACCATCGCCTACGCCACCATCTTCGACGTCCTGTTCGACATGAACCGGACCGTCGCGATCGTCATCGGCGGCTCGATCGTGGTCGCGTACTCGACGCTCGGCGGCATGTGGTCGATCACGCTGACGGACATGGTCCAGTTCGTGGTGAAGACGATCGGCGTGCTGCTGCTCCTGCTGCCCATCGCGGTGGTGAAGGCGGGCGGCTTCTCGGAGATGAGGGCGAAGCTGCCGACGTCGTACTTCGACCCGCTGGGCATCGGCGGCGAGACGATCTTCACCTACGTGCTGATCTACACGTTCGGCATGCTCATCGGGCAGGACATCTGGCAGCGGGTGTTCACGGCGCGCAGCGACACGACGGCGCGCTGGGGCGGCACGGTCGCCGGCACCTACTGTCTGGTCTACGCCCTCGCCGGAGCGGTCATCGGGACGGCGGCCAAGGTGCTGTACCCGAAGCTGGGCAGCGCGGACGACGCCTTCGCCACCATCGTCAAGGACGAACTCCCCGTCGGCGTGCGCGGGCTGGTGCTGGCCGCGGCGCTCGCCGCGGTGATGTCGACCTCATCCGGCGCGCTGATCGCCTGCGCCACCGTGGCCAACAACGACATCTGGTCGCGGCTGCGCGGGAAGGCGCGGTCCGGTGACCACGACGAGGTGCGGGGCAACCGGGTCTTCATCCTGGTCATGGGCCTCGGGGTGATCGGCACGGCCATCGCGCTCAACAACGTGGTGGAGGCGCTCACCGTGGCGTACAACCTGCTCGTCGGCGGTCTGCTGGTGCCCATCCTCGGCGGGCTGCTGTGGAAGCGCGGCACCGTCCACGGCGCCCTCGCCGCCGTGGTCGTCGGCGGCCTCGCGGTGATCGGCCTGATGGCCGGGTACGGCATCCTCGCCAACGAGCCCGTCTACTACGGCCTCCTCTCCTCCCTCGTCGCCTACGTCGCCGTCTCCCTGGCGACCAGGCCGACCGACGAGGCCGTGCTGGCGAACTGGCGGGAGCGGCTCGCCGGCCGGGGTACTCCCGAACCCGTGTCCGAACCGGTCCCGGCCCACCAGTAAGGTCGTAAAGGAAGCAGTGCATAGCGGTACATGCGCGACGAAGCGCAGGAAAGAAGGCAGCACCCCATGAGTGGCAACGTGACGCCCCGCGGTCCCGTCGACTCCTCCCGCGTCCCCCGGTACGCCGGTCCCGCCACCTTCGCCCGGCTGCCCCGCCTCGACGAGGTGGGCCGCGCGGACGTGGCGGTCGTGGGCGTGCCCTTCGACTCCGGTGTCTCCTACCGGCCGGGCGCCCGCTTCGGCGGCAACGCCATCCGCGAGGCGTCCCGGCTGCTGCGTCCGTACAACCCCGCGCAGGACGCCTCCCCCTTCGCGCTGGCGCAGGTGGCGGACGGCGGGGACGTCGCGGTGAACCCGTTCAACATCAACGAGGCCGTGGAGACCGTCGAGGCGGCGGCCGACGAACTGCTCGGCACCGGTGCCCGGCTGATGACGCTGGGCGGAGACCACACCATCGCCCTGCCCCTGCTGAGGAGCGTCGCGAAGCGGCACGGCCCGGTCGCGCTGCTCCACTTCGACGCCCACCTCGACACCTGGGACACCTACTTCGGCGCCGAGTACACCCACGGCACGCCGTTCCGGCGCGCCGTGGAGGAGGGCATCCTCGACACCTCCGCCCTCTCGCACGTCGGCACCCGCGGCCCCCTCTACGGCAAGCAGGACCTCACCGACGACGAGAAGATGGGCTTCGGCATCGTCACCTCGGCGGACATCTACCGCCGAGGTGCCGACGAGGTCGCCGACCAGCTGCGGCAGCGCATCGGCGACCGCCCGCTGTACGTCTCCGTCGACATCGACTGCCTGGACCCGGCCCACGCCCCCGGCACCGGCACGCCCGAGGCCGGTGGCATGACCTCCAGGGAGCTGCTGGAGATCCTGCGCGGACTCTCCTCCTGCAACCTGGTGTCGGCGGACGTCGTCGAGGTGGCCCCCGCGTACGACCACGCGGAGATCACCTCGGTGGCGGCCTCGCACACCGCGTACGAACTGACCACGATCATGACCCGACAGATTGCCGAGGCGCGCTCCCAGTGACCCACGACCACGACCTGGTGCTCCGCCCGACCGAGGCGCAGACGGCCGCAGCCCTCGACCCTCCCGCCGGTCGCAACGGCGGGGACCTGGTCGTGGAGACCCTGGCCGGGCTCGGCGCGACCACCGTCTTCGGACTGCCCGGCCAGCACGCCCTCGGCATGTTCGACGCGCTGCGCCGCTCCTCGCTGCGCTATGTCGGCCTGCGGGTGGAGAACAACGCGGGCTTCGCTGCGGACGCGTACGGCCGGATCACCGGCGAGGCGGCCCCGCTGCTCCTCTCCACCGGCCCCGGCGCGCTGACCTCGCTGGCCGCGCTGCACGAGGCGGCCGCCGCCTCCGCGCCCGTGCTGGCGATCAGCAGCCAGGTCCCGACCGCGGGACTGGGCGGCGGCCGCCACGGCTACCTGCACGAACTGCCGGACCAGTCCGCCTCGTTCCGGGGCGTGGTGAAGTCGGTCCACACCGTCCGCACCCCGTCTCAGATCCCGTCCGCGATCGCGGCGGCCTGGAAGTCGGCGCTGACCGCCCCGCACGGCCCGGTGTGGGTGGAGATCCCGCAGGACGTCCTCCTCGCCGAGACGTCCGTCCCGGTGGTGACCGCGGTCGACGCGACCCCGGAGGAACTCCCGCCGCGCCCCGAACTGACCGCCGTGGCCGCGGACCTGCTCTCCCGCGCCGCCCGCCCCGCGATCATCGCGGGCGGCGGGGTCGTACGCTCGGACGCCGCGGGGAAGCTGCGGCAGCTGGCCGAGACGCTGAACGCCCCCGTCGTCACCACCTACGGCGGCAAGGGCGCGTTCCCCTGGCACCACCCGCTCTCCCTCCAGTCCTGGCTGGAGGACCGGCACACCACGGACTTCCTGGAGGACGCCGACGTCCTTCTCGTGGTCGGCTCGGGCCTGGGCGAACTCTCCTCCAACTACCACACGTTCAGGCCGCGCGGCCGGGTCGTCCAGATCGAGGCGGACCTCGGCAAACTGGAGTCCAACCACCCGGCCCTCGGCATCCACGCGGACGCGCGGCTGGCGTTGCAGGCGCTGCTGGAGACGGTGGCGCCGCGCCCGGACGCGACGGCACCCGACCGGGTGCGCGCCCTCCTCGACAAGGTCGCCGCCCGCATCGCCGCGCAGGACCTCACCCTCGAACAGGACGTGCTGGCGTCGGTCCGCCAGGCCCTGCCCGCCGGGTCCCCGTCCTTCTGGGACATGACGATCCTGGCGTACTGGGCGTGGTCGGCGTTCGACGCCGAGGCCCCGAACCTGATGCACTCGGCGCAGGGCGCCGGCGGTCTCGGCTACGGCTTCCCGGCGGCCCTGGGCGCGGCCGCCGCCGACCCGACCCGCCCGGTGCTGGCGGTCTCCGGCGACGGCGGCGCCCTGTACTCCATCGCCGAACTGGCCACGGCCAGGCAGTACGACCTCCCGGTCACCTGGCTCATCGTCGACGACGGCGGCTACGGCATCCTCCGCGAGTACATGACCGACGCCTTCGGCGAGCCCACGGCGACCGAACTGACCCGCCCCGACTACGTGGCCCTGGCGGAGTCCTTCGGCGTACCGGGGGTCCGCACGACCCCGGAAACCCTGGCGGCGGACCTGGCCAAGGCCCTCGCGGAACCGGGCCCGTCCGTGGTCGTACTCCCGGCCCTGCTGCGGATGTTCGCACCGACGCACCTGGGGGCCTAGCAGGCCCCCGGCCCCACGCCGTCCATGCGGCCGCCGAAGTCGCCGCCGTACTGGGAGCGCCAGTCGCCGTTGTAGACGTCCCGCTTCTCCTGCGGGTCCCAGTTGACGAAGCAGGCGCGGGTGGCGGCGACGAAGGAGCCGACGTTGTCGTGGAGGTTCGGTGGCATGTCGCGGTAGCCGCTGCGGGACGTCCACTCCCAGTAATCACCCCCGAAGCCCTCATCGCTCCAGAAGCAGACCGAGCCGTCCGGACAGGAGGGCGCGGCGGCCGCGTGTGCGGACGCGGTCCCGGCGGGGAGCAGCAGGGCGGTCAGGGCGAGGGCGGCGGCGAGGGACCAGGTACGCAGCTTCACGGGACGCTCCGGAAAAGGGAGTTGGGGCACCCCGGCGGAACCGCCGGGGTGCCCCCATGCTCCTGGGCGATCACCAGGACACGCCCGATTCCAAGATCGACTGCACCTGTGTGAGGGAAGTAGTACGACCGGGACCCGCGCGCACAGGGCCGTGGTCAGCTGACGTCCGAGGGGTCCAGTCGGTAGAGCGTCGACGTGTTGCTCTGCGTGGACGTCTTCGAAGAGGAGCCCGTCTTCGAAGAGGAGCTGGTGCTCTTGCTGTACGCGCTCTCCTTCACCGCGGTGCCGTGCTTCTCCACCCAGGAGGTCACCGCGGAGCTGACGCTGTTGTTGCCGCCCATGCCACCGCCCATGCCGCTGCCGCCGACCTGGATGTAGTGCAGCTTGCCCGACTTCACCAGTTCCTTCAGCTTGGCGACCGTCATCGCCTTGTCGGACCCGGTGAAGCCCCACATGGAGATCACCGGCTCCCGCGCGCTGAGCTCGATCTGCGCCGCGGACTGCGAGTTGGAGACGGCCAGCAGCCAGGTGGCGCCGTCCATGTGCTTCTTCAGGTAGGCGATCAGCTCGCTGTCGGCACCGCCACCCATACCGCCACCGCCGCCCATGCCGGCGAAGCCACCTCGGGTGCCGCCGGTATCGGTACCGCCACCGGGCAACTCGCCGGTGCCGCCCGCTCCACCGGGCAGCTCGCCGTTGCCGGTGCCGCCGCTGGGGAGTTCACCGGAACCGCCGCCGGGCGTCGTCTGCCCGGTGCCGCCACCCGGGAAGCCGCCGTTCGCACCGCTCGGGGCCTCGCCGTTCGCACCGCCCGGGAAGCCGCCGCCCATCTCACCGCCGGCCTGGCCGTTCCCGCCGCCCTGCTGCGTACCGCCCCGCCGCGTACCGCCCGGCAGCTCGCCGCCGCCCGGGAAGCCCCCGGCCCGGTTGCCGCCGCCCCCGCCGGGACCACCGCCGAAGCCGCTGCCCGTCGAGGGGCCCGCGGTCGGGTTCGTGCCGCCGCGCATGCCCCCGCCGCTGCCGCTGCCGAACGGCAGGGTCGCCGCGTACGCCGTCGGACCGGCCAGCGCCGCGACCGCGGCCGCCGCCAGCGAGGCCGCGAGCAGCCGGGCCCTGTTGCCGGACCGGAAGAGGATCATGCCCACGATGCCGGCCGCCGTCAGCACGCCGACCGTCGGCCACAGCCAGGTGTTCCAGCCGGAGGCCCGGCGCAGCAGCACGATCGCCCAGACGCCGGTGACCCCGAAGGCGACGGGCAGCACCCACGCCCACCGCTTGTCGGCGCGGAACGCGTCCAGCATCATCACGCCGCCGCCGGCGCACAGCACCGCGATGCCGGGGGCGAGCGCGGTCGTGTAGTAGGGGTGCATGGTGCCCTGCGCGGTCGCGAAGATCACGTAGTGCAGGAGGGTCCAGCCGCCCCACAGGACCAGCGCCATCCGCCTGAGGTCGGTGCGCGGGGCGCGCCCGCACAGCACCAGACCGGCGACGAGCGCGATGCCCGAGAAGGGGAGCAGCCAGGAGATCTGGCCGCCGAGGATGTCGTTGAACATCCGGCCGAGGCCCGCGGAACCGGAGAAGCCGCCGCCTCCGCCACCCCCGCCCCCGCCGTTGCCCTCGCCGCCGAAGACGCGGCCCAGACCGTCGTACCCCATGATCAGGTCCCAGGCGGAGCCGTCCGTGGAGCCGCCGATGTACGGCCGGTCGGAGGCCGGGACCAGGGAGACGGCGATCGCCCACCAGAAGCTGGAGACGGCCAGGACGACCGCGGCGAGCAGCAGGTTGGCGATCCGTTTCACCCAGGGGGCCCGCGAGGCGTACAGGTAGAGCGCGAAGACGGCGGGGAGCGCGATCCAGCCCGCGAGGAGCTTGGTGTTGAAGGCGAGACCGAAGCACGCCGCCGCGCCGAGCAGTGGCAGCAGCCTCTCGTCACGGGTGGCGCGGAACGCGAGCGCCGCGCCCGACACCATGAGGAAGACCAGGAGGGTGTCGGGGTTGTTGTCGCGGTTGATGGCGACGGTGATCGGGGTCAGCGCCAGCACCAGCGCGGCGACGGTCGCCGCGCCGTGGCCCCACACCCGCTTCACGGTGGCGTGCAGGATGGCGATCGTGGCGAGCGCCAGCACGATCATCGGCGCCATCATCTGCCACGTGCCGAAGCCGAGGATCCGGCTGGACAGGCCCATCACCATGGTGGCGAGCGGCGGTTTGTCGACGGTCAGGAAGTTGCCCGGGTCCAGCGAACCGAAGAACCATGCCTTCCAGCTCTTCGTACCGGCCCAGACGGCGCCGCTGTAGAAGGTGTTCATGTCGGAACCGGAGAGGTTCCAGCAGTAGAGCACCGCCGCCAGGACCAGGATCGCGATCAACGCGGGCAGCGACCAGCGCGGTGCCCGGTCCGGCAGGGAGTCCGCGGGGGTGGCCGCTGGGGGTGCCGCGGCGGTCGCCGTGGGCGGGCCCCAGTCGGGGGACACGGGTGAACGGGGGACGGGATCGGTGGCAGATGTCACCATCCCACCCTGTGGGCGGCCGATGGGCGGCGGCTGTGCCGATCCTTGGCGCAGCCTGTGGATGGATGAGATCTCGGTAAGAGGGCGGCCGGTGCGGGCGCTGACCGTTGCCTGGCCGTGAACGTCCGCTTCCGCGCACCGCGATCACTCGTTCGGCCACGGGGCACCGGCCGCGCCGGGTATGTTCCCTGAGGTCAGCCAGGCCGACGGGGCGGTCCGTCCGATCGGGCGACTACGCTGAGACAGGAGAGGAGGACAGCGTGCTGCTGAGGTTCCGTGTCGCGAACGTGCGTTCCCTGCGCGATGAGCAGGAGCTGTCCTTCGTGACGTCCGAGGATTCCTCGACGCCTGAGAGCGAGGAGCAGTTTCCCGCCCGTCCCGTGACTCTGGCAGGCGGCCGGTCGATCGGTGTCTTTCCGCTGGTCGGAATCTTCGGTGCCAACGCCTCCGGCAAGTCGAACGTGCTCGCGGCCCTCGTGGACATGCGGAGCGCGGTGCTCGACTCCTATGCCCGCTGGGCCTCGTACGACGGTGTGCCACGCTCGGTCTTCGCGCTCGATCCCAAGGGGAACGAGGAACCGAGCTTCTTCGAAGTGGACCTGCTCCTGGACGGGGTCCGCTGGACGTACGGATTCGAGCTGGGCGGCAGCCGCGTGGAAGCCGAATGGCTGCACAGCTACCCGCGCGGACACCGCCAGGTCTGGCTGGACCGGGACGCCTCTCGCGCCGAGGCTTACGACTGGCCGGGAAACCGGGTCAAGGACCGTGCGCAGCTCGCCCGGCGAACCCGCCCCAACGCCCTGTTGCTCTCCACCGCAGGGACCGACAACCATCCGCAGCTCTCGCCCCTCTTCCGCTGGTTCCGCCGCAACCTGTGGCTGATCGATCCGGAGGTCGAACGGGACCAGCGCGAGGCGTTCACCCGCGGGGAACTTCTGGGAGCCCGAGCCCGCCGCATCGAGGACCTCCTGCGCGTGGCCGACCTCGGCATCACGGGGGCGGAAGTGGTGGACGACGGCAGAGGCCGGTCGACCGTCAGGCTCGTGCACCGCTCGGCCGCTGGTGAGGCTGCCCTCGACTGGGGGACCGAGTCCCTCGGCACCCGGTCCTGGTTCGCCCTTCTGGGCCCGCTGCTCCTGGCGCTCGACGAGGGAGCCGTGCTGCTCGTCGACGAACTGGACGCCAGCCTGCATCCGCGGTTCGCCGCCGAAGTCGTCCGGCTCTTCAACGACCCGTACGCCAATCCCGACGGCGCTCAGTTGGTCTTCACGTCGCACGACCCGACGGTCCTCACGACGCCGAGCGGCGGCCGACTGCTTGAACCCGGCCAGGTGTGGCTGACGGAGAAGGATGCGGACGGGGCGACCGAGCTGTACCCGCTGACCGCGGCGTCCCCGGGGAGGGAAGAGGACCTGATGAAGTCGTACTTGGCGGGCGCCTTCGGCGCGGTTCCAGACCTCCTGGAGGGCCAGATCGCCCGGCGACTGCTCGCCGACCGGGGCCAGGACGGGGCGGGGCAGAGCTGATGGGGAGGGCGAAGGGGAGGGAATCGCTGGGGCCCGCGCACGGCCGCGGACGGCGCAGGAGGATCGTCCACGTCTTTTCCGAGGGACTGGTCACCGAACCGTCGTACATCGAGATCATCAAGGGGTACGCCCCGACCGTCGACGTGCGGATCGCGAATGCCAACGCCCCCGGCTCCCGGCGTAAGCCCCTCAAACTCGTCGAGGCCGCGGTTGAGTTGATGGACACCGAGCGGCGGACGGCCAAGCGCAGCGGCTTGGAGAGAAAGTTCTGGCCGCAGGTCTGGTGTCTCTTTGACCGGGATCAACACGACGGCATCGAGACCGCGTTGAAGCAGGCTCGTGAGGGAGGAGTGCGGGTCGCTTTCTCCCACCCGTGCTTCGAGGTCTGGCGTCTGCTGCACCACAAGGCCGTCACCGGCAGTTTCAGCGGGTCCTGCGGACAGGTTGTGACGCGACTGCCCTTCGCCAGGGATCCGAAGGACGGGGCCGACATCAAGCTGGTGCTGCCGCACCAGGTGGTCGGCCGCTATCCGGAAGCCAGGAGAAACGCCCTTCAGATGAACGCGCAGCACGGCGACCATGTGGCGCTCGTCAATCGGGACCCGTACACCGATGTCCACGAGTTCGTGGAACAGGGACTCGGAATCACCTCGTACTGACACCACTTCAGGTCGTAGGGAGCCGTTCGTGGCCAAGCTCACGCTCACCCAGTTGGAGCGGCACCTCTTCGCCGCCGCCGACATCGTCCGGGGCGCGATGGACGCCTCCGAGTACAAGGACTACATCGTCGGCCTGCTGTTTCTGAAGGGGGCCAACGACGAGTTCGACGCGGCGCGTGAGGCGATCGCGGAGTACGCGGCCGCAGAACTCGGTCTCACCGGCGGGGCACTGGCCGACCTCCTCGAAGACGAGTCGGCGTACCGCGAACGCGGTGTGCTCTTCGTACCCAGAATTGCCCGCTGGGCAGAGATATCCTCCGCCACGCACGACATCGCCGAGGACTGGCTGCATCCGGCGTTGCAGGCGCTGGAAGGACAGGACCCCACGCTCCAGGGGCTCTTCAGCCACCTCGACTTCGGCCGTATCGGCGGTTTCGGCGGGTCCTCGGCCGCGCGTGCCGACCAGCGGTTGAAGTTGCTCATCGGGCACTTCGACCGCGTCCGGCTGAGCACACGTGACGTCGAGTCCCCGGACGTCATGGGCGCCGCCTATGAGTACCTCATCAAGGCGTTCGCCGATTCGGGAGGCCGTGCCGGCGGCGAGTTCTACACACCGCGTCCGGTGGTCCGGATGATGGTGGACCTGCTGGCACCAGAGCCGGGCATGCGGATCTACGATCCCTGTGTGGGCTCGGGCGGAATGCTCATCGCCGCCAAGGAGTACGTGGAAGAGCACGGTGGCGACGCCTCGGACATGTTCTTCGCCGGCCAGGACGCCAACAGCGGGTCCTGCGCGACGGCGACGGTGAACCTGGTCCTCCACGGGGCGCGCCGCTTCGACCTTCGTACCGGGGACACACTCGCCGCGCCGGCACATGTGCCGACGTCGGACGCGGACCGGTTCGACGGCGTGCTCAGCAATCCGCCTTTCGCCACGGACTACACGCTGAGCGACCTGGCTTACCCCGGGGAGCGCGCCGCTTACGGAGCGACAGGCGAGCGCGGCAAGGCGGATCTGATGTTCGTCCAGCACATGCTGTGGGAGACCCGGCGGGAGGGCCGGGGCGGCATGGTCGTCACGGTTGTGCCGCACGGTGTGCTGTTCCGGGGCGGCGGGGACCGGGCGGTACGCACGAAGCTGTTGGACGACGACACGATCGAGGCGGTGATCGGCCTCGCCCCGAACCTCTTCCACGGCACCGGCATGTCGGCCTGTGTCCTGGTACTGCGCCCGCCGGGGAAGAAGGACCCAGTTCGCGCGGGCAAGGTTCTGTTCATCAACGCAGACCGCGAATTCCGTGCGGAGCGCACGCAGAACGTGCTGCTGGCCGAGCAGTCCGAGAAGATCACGTCCGTCTGCCACGCGTTCGCGGAAGTGCCGGGGCTCTCGCGTCTGGTCAGCCGTGCGGAACTCCGGGCGAACGACGACAACCTCAACGTCCGCCGTTATGTGGACAGCACGCCGCCTCCGGAGCCGCAGGACGTGCGGGCGCATCTGGTGGGCGGTGTGCCTCGCGCGGAGATCGAGGCGAAGCGGTACCTGCTCGACGCCTACGGCATAGCACTGACCGACCTCTTCGAGGAGCGTCTTCCCGCCGATCCGGAGTACGTCGACTTCCTGCCGAAGGCGCAGCGGCCTGACACCGACTGGTTCGCCGAGCTGGCCGCCCCGCGGGAGGAGCGGCTCGGCGCTGCCTTCGGCGAGTGGTGGGAGGTGGAGGCCGGACACCTGGAGGCACTGGCCGCCGTCGCCGAGCGGCCGGAGGGTCCGCTGTCGGCCCGGCGCCGGGCGGCGTTGTGGGCCGCGCGGGAGTCGCTGGTCGAGTCCTTCGTGACCCACCTCGACGGAGTCGGGCTCCTCGACTGGTCCGCCCTCACGGGCGCGGTGACGGACTGGTGGCGCGAGGCCAGGTACGACCTGCTGGCGCTCGCCGAGAGAGGGTTCGCGGGGGTACTCGACGGCTGGATGGCGGAGGTCGGGACACAGCTCGCGCCGGGGGCCGACCCGAGAACCGGTGCATTGCGCCGGCCGACAGCTGAGGAGCGGCGTGCGGCGTACCAGCACCGGCTCGTGGCCGCCGTCGCACCGGCCTTTCTGGCGGAGTTGGCGGCGGCGGATGCGCTGAAGGCCGAACTCGACGAGCGCTGGAAGGAACTCAGCGCCCGGCTGGACGAGGACCACCGGGAGGAGGACGAGAGCGGCGGCGCGTCCCCGGCGCAGGAGACGGATGGCGTGCGCCAGGAGGAGCGGGCGGCACTGGCTCAGCTGAGGCGTGAGCGTGCGCGGGCCTCCGCCGCGGTCCGCCGCCTCGAAGACGGCGCGCTGGAGCGGCTCACCGGGGCCCGAGCCGCCCTGGCCGTCGGCGGCGGGGAGCGCAGGACGGTACTCGACATCCTTGCCCAGGGGCTGCGGCGCAGACTTGAGGACCTTCAGCGGAGCCGGCGCCAGGAGTTGGTCCGTGCCTATGAGAACTGGTGGGAGAAGTACGGACTGTCCTTCCGGGAGATCGAGCAGCAGCTGCAGGAGACGACGGGGACCGGTCCGGCACCGACCTACCCCTGGTCCCGGCGGAGCGCATGGGAGGTCATGGCCGACGGCGCACACCTCCTCGCCGACCGGACCGTGATCGCCGACGTGGTGCACGACCTGATCGAGGCCGAGAAGGACGTCGAGGGGGAGCTCGCCAAACTGGATGTCGAGGAACTGCTCGCGCTGCTTGCCGCGGCAGACTCCGACGAGCCGGGCCGGGCACGGCTCGTGCCGCTGCGTGAGGTGGCTGAACTGGTCCGGCCCGCCATCGCCACCAGCGTGGGGGACCGCCCCGGGATACCGGTTCTCCGTCCGGCGGACCTGACCGAGCGCGTCCTCGCACCGCGGGTCCTCGCACCGCGGGTCCGGCAGAACTCCGACACCGGGCTGTCACCACGTGGGCCGAGACTGCCGAAGGCACTGCTGCCAGGCGACGTCCTGTTCGCTCCCGCAGATGCGACAGGACGGTCCTTCCGTGCTGCTGAGTGGCGAGGCGGAGCCGGGGAGGCGACGTGCAGCCCCGCCGTCCTGTGCATCAGGCCCGAGACCGGCCGTCTGTCCGCGGATTACCTGGTCGCGTGGCTGATGCTGCCCGAAACACAGGAAACCGTGTACACCGTGGCACGGTCCGACGACGACCTGCGCCTGGTGAGTCCGGCAAGGCTGCTCGACGTGGAAATACCCGTACCCGCCCCGGCGGCTCGGAAGGAGTTCACCGGACGTGTCGCCATGCTGAGCCGGGAAAGGGGCGTGCGTCACGCTCAGCTCGCGAAACTCCGCCTGGTGAAGAGCATCCTGATGCGCAACCTCACTGCGACCGCACGCGGCTGAGGGGCCGCCGGCGAGGGTCCGCATCCCGGCGGACCCGCGCTCTGCCGGTTGCCCGACGGCATCGGTCAGACACGCACCCGCAGGGAGTAGAAACGGGTCGTCTGCGCCGCGTTCTGGTTGTCGTCGCTGACCAGGAGGACCTGGTATGCGCCCTTCGCGCGGCCGGTGACGGCCATGCCCTCGATGTTGTCGAGGAGGGGGTTGGGCTGGGGCTGCTTGGCCGTGGCGCCCAGGGACGGGCAGCTCGCGATGTCCGTGAGCAGGGTCTTCCTGATCAGGCGGACGCCCGCCTGGCCGGTCAGGCTCTGGATGTCGCGGGTGTCCGTGGCGTGCCGCGGGTCGGCCAGGAAGAGCCGGACGGTGTTGCCGACGCCGGTGGTGAACCCGCGCTCCAGGACCAGCAGCCGGCCGTCGGGCAGCGCCTGCACCTCGGGGACGCCGAGGGTCGGGTCGTCGGTGCGGTAGGCGTACTGGGCGGACAGCCGGAAGTGGTCGCCCTTCGTTCGCTGCCAGGTCTGGAAGCGGACGGTTCCCGGGGTGTCGCCGGAGATCGCGTCCTCCATGGACGCCAGCAGGGTGCGGCCGCCGTTCAGCAGGGTCAGGCCCTCGAAGGTCTGGTTGGCGGTGGCCCGCCCGGCGGGGGACACCAGCAGGGACGACGGCACCGGGAGGCGGTCCAGGATCCTGCCGTCCGGCGAGTAGCGGCGGACGGACGGCTCGGTCTCGGAGGTGATCAGCCGGGTGCCGTCCCGGTCCACCACCAGGCCCTCGGAGTCCAGCGCGGCGCCGTTCTCGTCGGCGAGCGGCACGACCTTCTTCGGTGCGAGCGTCCTCGCGTCCAGGTCGAAGAGGTAGGAGCGGTCGGCGAGGGCGGCCAGGGAGCCGTCCGCGTCGACGGCGAGCGCGGAGAGGTTGCCGACGAAATAGCCGCCGAAGGTCGTCTTGTCGAGGGCGTCGGAGAAGCCGTCGAGGGAGACCGCGGGCGAACAGGCGTGGCCGGCGGCCGGGTCGGGGGTGACCGCGGTGGCGGGCCCGGCGGCGGGCAGACAGGTGGCCGCCGCCAGGCCGGCGGTGACGGTGGCGAGTACGGTTCGCAGGCGCATGGCGGTCACCGTAGGGCGCGCCGGTGACGGGCCGGGGGCCGCCTCGTGAAAGAAGGCCGATTTCCGGCCCGAGGGGGCCTCATGTCGCTTCGGGGTCTCACGTCGCTTTGAGCGTCTCAGGACGCCTTGAGATCCCTGTGGATCACCTTCGCGACGGCCTGGATCGTGTCGATGCCGTAGGACATCGTGCTGTTGTCCTGCGTCAGGACGGTCATCTGGTAGTCGTGGCCGCCGCCCGTGAACGTGCCGAGGCTGTGCACCCGCCAGCCGTGCGTCGCGCGCTGCAGCCAGCCGTTCTTGACGTGCACGGAGACACCGGAGGGAGCGCCGTAGGGGGTGCCCCACCGCTGGGACGAGATGACCTGCCCCATCAGCTTCAGGATGTAGGCCCGCGCGTTGTCGCTGAGCACACTGTTCTTGGCGGTGACGAGAGCGAGCAGCTTCTGCTCGTCGCGCACGTCGATCTGGGTCAGGCCCCAGTAGTTGTCGGCGCCCGGGGTCGTCTGCGTCATGCCGGCGGCGCTGAGGAAGCCCTTGATCTTCGTCAGGCCCAGTTGCTTCCACAGCTTGCTGGTCGCGTCGTTGTCCGACTTGGTGATCATGGCCTTGGCGAGCGTCTGCTCGGTGGCCGTCAGGTACCGGTTGTGCTTCTTCGCGTCCCACAGCAGCGTGGCGAGGACGGTGACCTTGACCGTGCTGGCCGAGTCGTAGTGCGTGGTGGAGCGGAGCGTGCAGGTCGTCTTCGTGGACCGGTCGTACAGCCCGACGGCGATCGTCCCCCTGCGGTTGGCGACGGCCGCGGTGATGTCCGTCTTCAACTTCGTGGCGAGGGCCGCCTTCGCGGACGTACAACTGACCGCGGGTGCGGCGGCCGAGGCGGGCACGGCGGCCAGGCCCACGGTGAGCGCGGCGCCGCCGGCAACTGCCGCCAGCGCTCTGGCACGTCTGGATATCCGAGGAGTCATGCCCGTTCTGACGCGGGTGTTCGCACGAATGGTTGTACGAGAGCGGGCGGCTTTGACGTTCCGTTATCCGGTCGGGCCGTCGGCTTGCGCGACGGTCACCCCGAACGGCCGCCCCAGGAAGTCCGTCAGACGGTCGTTCAGCTGCTGCGGCGTGGTGAGCGGCAGGGAGTGGTGGGTGGCGTCGGGGAGCAGGACGACCTCGCCCCGCGGGAGTGCCCGGCGGGCCCTTCCGGCGACCTTGCGGGCGTGGTGGGCGCGGCTGTGCTCGGCGAGCAGGACCAGTACCGGCATGTCGAGGCCGGCGGTCCGGGGACGGCCGCCCACGACGAGCTTGCGGCCGGGGACGGTGGAGGCCAGCGCGTACAGGCGCTGCCAGGTCTCGTCCGGGCGGCTGCCCGCCGTCTCCCAGGCCAGGAAGGCGCGGGCGCGGGCCTCCGTCGGGCGGATCAGGGTGGGCAGCGCGCGCAACAGGTAGCCGGGACGGAATCCGGCGAAGACCTGGGTCGGGTCGACGAGGGCGAGGCGGTCGACCCGCCGGGGCGCGTACAGGGCGTACCGGACGGCCAGCCAGGCTCCGTACGAGTGCCCGCACAGCCGGGTGCGGGCGAGTCCGAGTCCGTCCAGCAGTGCGTCAAGCCAGGCCGTGAGGTCGTCGGCGGTCCGCGGCGCGCCGCCGCGGCGTTCGGTGCGGCCGGCGTCGCCCAGCAGGTCGACCGCGTGGACCCGGTACCGCTCGCCGAGGGCCGGCGCGTTGGCGAACCAGACCAGTCCGGTGGCGGAGCCTCCCGGCAGCAGCACCAGGGGGGCGCCGTCCTCCGGGCCGTACACATGGACCCGGGTGCGCCCGTACGGCGTGGCGACGTCGCGCTCCTCGGTGGACCCGGGCCAGCGGGCGCGAAGCTCTTCGTAGACGCGATCGAAAGAGGTCACGGACGTTCCTCTCGCTGAGCGATAATCTCGTTGAGCGAGATGTTAGCGGGAGTCACGGATCCGGGAGGTGTACATGGACGACCAGAGCCCGGCGATGCGGTTGGTCCACCTGCTGCGCGCGGTCACCGTCGAGTTCGATCTGCTCGGCGCCGAGTTCGCCGCGCGTCACGGACTGCACCCCACCGATGTGCGGGCGCTGATCCACCTGCTGGACGCGGCGCGCACCGGTACCCGTGCCACTCCCGGGTGGCTCGGCGGGCAGCTGCACCTGAACTCCGCGGGGACTACCGCCCTGGTGGACCGGCTGGAGCGGCTCGGGCTGGTCCGGCGCGGCAGGGACACCGCCGACCGGCGCCGCGTGCTCCTGGAGGTGGAGGAGAGGGCCACGGAACTCGGGTGGGCGTTCTTCGGTCCGGTGATCGGCGAGGTGGTGGCGGCCGCGGAGGGGTTCGAACCGGCCGAACTGGAGACGGTGCGCCGCTTCCTCGCCGCGGTACTGGCGGCGGCCTCCGCCCGTGGTGCGGAGGGTGCGGCGGGCCGGTTTGTTGCGGAGGGATGAAATCCGCTTCCCGGGGTGTTGTGGCGTTGCGGAAGAGCAGGGCGATCGGAGGGCACCGCGTGGCAGTGCAACAGGGGGAGCGGCAGCAGGGTGGCTGGGCGCGGAGGCTGGCGGGCTACGCCTGGCGGCATCCTCGGGACGTCGTGCTCGCGCTCGGGTCCTCGCTGGCCGGAATGGCCGTGCTGGCCGTCGTACCGCTCATCACGAAGGTGATCATCGACGACGTGATCGGTGCTCACAGCCGGTCGATGGGGCCCTGGGCGGGCGCGCTCGTCGGGGCCGCCGTCCTCGTCTACGCGGCCACCTACGTCCGCCGCTTCTACGGCGGCCGGCTCGCCCTCGACGTCCAGTACGACCTGCGCACGCAGATGTACGACACCCTCACCCGGCTCGACGGGCGGCGCCAGGACGAGCTGTCCACGGGCCAGGTCGTCGGCCGGGCCACCAGCGACCTCCAGCTGATCCAGGGCCTCCTCTTCATGCTGCCGATGACCATCGGCAACGTCCTCCTCTTCCTGCTCTCCCTCGCCATCATGGCCTGGCTGTCACCGCCGCTCACCCTCGTCGCCCTCGCCGTCGCCCCGGCCCTCTACTGGATCGCCAGGCGCAGCCGCAGCAAGCTCCACCCCGCCACCTGGTACGCCCAGGCCCAGGCCGCCGCCGTCGCCGGGGTGGTCGACGGCGCCGTGAGCGGCGTGCGCGTGGTGAAGGGTTTCGGGCAGGAGGAGCAGGAGACCGGCAAGCTCCGCGAGGTCGGGCGCAGGCTCTTCGCCGGGCGGCTGCGGACCATACGGCTGAACAGCAGGTTCACCCCGGCGCTCCAGGCCGTCCCGGCCCTCGGCCAGGTCGCCACGCTGGCGCTCGGCGGCTGGCTCGCGGTGCGCGGCCACATCACCCTCGGCACCTTCGTCGCCTTCTCCTCCTACCTCGCCCAGCTGGTCGGTCCGGTCCGGATGCTCGCCGTGGTCCTCACCGTCGGCCAGCAGGCCCGCGCCGGCACCGAACGGGTGCTTGAGCTGATCGACACCGAGCCGACCCTGAAGGAGGGCACCAAGACCCTCCCCGCCGACGCGCCCGCGACCGTCGAGTTCGACGACGTCTCCTTCGGGTACGACGACGAGCGTCCCGTCCTCCAGGGGCTGAGCTTCGAGATCCGCCCGGGCGAGACCCTCGCCGTCGTCGGCTCCTCGGGCTCCGGCAAGTCCACGGTCTCCCTCCTGCTGCCGCGCTTCTACGACGTCACCCACGGCGCCGTCCTGGTCGGCGGCCACGACGTGCGCGAGCTGACCCTCGACTCGCTCAGGGCCGCGATCGGCCTGGTCCCGGAGGACTCGTTCCTCTTCTCGGACACGGTCCGCAACAACATCGCGTACGGCCGTCCGGACGCGACCGACGAGGAGATCCGCGAAGCCGCCCGCGCCGCCCAGGCCGACCGCTTCATCGCCGAGCTGCCCGACGGCTACGACACCAAGGTCGGCGAGCAGGGCCTCACCCTCTCCGGCGGCCAGCGCCAGCGGGTCGCCCTCGCCCGCGCCATCCTCACCGACCCGCGGCTGCTCGTCCTCGACGACGCCACCTCGGCCGTCGACGCCCGGGTGGAGCACGAGATCCACGAGGCGCTCACCCACGTGATGCGGGGCCGCACGACCCTGCTCATCGCGCACCGCCGCTCGACCCTCAACCTCGCCGACCGCATCGCCGTCCTCGACGGCGGCCGGCTCGCCGACATCGGCACCGACGAGGAGCTGCAGAAACGGTCCGCTCTCTACCGCAGGCTGCTCACCGACCCCGACGAGCTGGGCGGCGTCTCCCCGGGCCACGCCCTGCCCGCGGGCCCGGCCGAGGACACGTCGGTACGGGAAGAGCTGGACGCCGAGTTCGACGCCGAGCGCGGTGTGACCCCGCGCCTGTGGACCGGCGACCGCACGCCCCGGGACCTCGCCCTCTCCGGCACCCCCGCCACCCCCGAACTCCTGGCCCAGGTGGACGCGTTGCCCCCGGCGACCGACACCCCCGACATCGACGAGGCCGGCGCGGTCCGCCCCGAGGACTCCTACGGCCTGCGCCGCCTGCTGCGGGGCTTCGGCGCACCGCTCCTGGTCAGCCTCGGCCTGGTCGCCGCGGACGCCGCCCTGGGCCTGCTCCTCCCGGTGCTGATCCGGCACGGCATCGACCAGGGCGTCTCCCGGATGGCGCTCGGCGCGGTCTGGGCGGCCGCGCTGCTGGGGCTGTGCGCGGTGCTCGCCCAGTGGGCGGCCCAGGTCGGCGAGACCCGGATGACCGGCCGCACCGGCGAACGGGTCCTCTACTCCCTGCGGCTGAAGATCTTCGCCCAGCTCCAGCGGCTCGGGCTCGACTACTACGAGCGGGAGCTGACCGGCCGGATCATGACCAGGATGACCACGGACGTGGACGCCCTGTCGAGCTTCCTGCAGACCGGCCTCGTCACCGCGTTCGTCTCCGTCGTCACCTTCTTCGGCATCATGGCCGCCCTGCTGGTGATCGACGTGCAGCTCGCGCTCGTCGTCTTCGTCACCCTGCCCCCGCTGATCGTCGCGACCTTCTTCTTCCGCCGGGCGAGCGTGAAGGCGTACGAACTCGCCCGTGAGCGGGTGTCGCTGGTCAACGCCGACCTCCAGGAGTCGGTGGCGGGCCTCAGGATCGTGCAGGCCTTCCGGCGGGAGCGCGACGGCTCCCTGCGCTTCGCCGAGCGCAGCGAGAGCTACCGCAGGGCCCGGATCCGGGGACAGCACCTGATATCGCTCTACTTCCCGTTCGTCCAGCTGCTGTCCTCGGTGGCCGCCGCGAGCGTGCTGATCGCGGGCGCGCACCGGGTCGAGGCGGCCACCCTCACCACCGGCGCGCTGGTCGCCTACCTCCTGTACATCGACCTGTTCTTCGCGCCCGTCCAGCAGCTCTCCCAGGTCTTCGACGGCTACCAGCAGGCGACCGTGTCCCTCGGCCGCATCCAGGAACTCCTGCGCGAGCCGACCTCCACCGGGTCCGCCGAGCGGCCGCGCGAGGTCGGCCGGCTGCGCGGCGACATCGCCTTCGAGGACGTGCGCTTCTCCTACGGCGGCGCCGACGACTCCGACGCGGCCCTCACCGGGGTCGACCTGGTCATCCCGGCCGGGCAGACCGTCGCCTTCGTCGGCGAGACCGGCGCGGGCAAGTCGACCCTGGTCAAGCTGGTCGCGCGGTTCTACGACCCGACGGGCGGCCGGGTGACGGCCGACGGCACCGACCTGCGCGACCTGGACCTCTCCTCGTACCGGCACCGTCTGGGCGTGGTCCCCCAGGAGGCGTACCTCTTCCCAGGGACCGTCCGGGACGCCATCGCGTACGGACGGCCGGGGGCGAGCGACGCCGAGGTGGAGGCGGCGGCCCGCGCGGTCGGCGCCCACGAGATGATCGCCACCCTCGACGGCGGCTACCTCCACCAGGTGGCCGAGCGCGGCCGCAACCTCTCGGCCGGCCAGCGCCAGCTGATCGCGCTGGCCCGCGCGGAACTCGTCGATCCCGACGTGCTGCTCCTCGACGAGGCGACGGCGGCGCTCGACCTGGCCACCGAGGCACAGGTCAACCTGGCCACCGACCGCCTCGCGGGCCGTCGTACGACGCTCGTGGTCGCCCACCGGCTGACCACCGCCGCCCGCGCCGACCGGGTCGTGGTCATGGACCACGGCCGGGTCGCCGAGGACGGCACCCACGAGGAACTCCTCGCGCGCGGCGGCCGGTACGCCGAACTGTGGCGCGCCTTCATCGGCCGGTCCGAGGAACCGGAGGAGCCGGTGGGCGCCGCCCGCTGAGCCGCCGCCCGGCCACGGAGCAGCGGAGCGGGGGCGGCGCGCCCGGATCCCTGACGGCCGTGCAACCATCCGACATACGTCGTGCGTCCGTACATCAGTACGTACATGGATGGGGTGCGGCCGTGGCACGGGAGGGGACGACGGTGGACAGTGGTGCGACACGACGGCGGCTGGCGTTCGGCGCGGCCGTACTGGCCGTCTCGGGGGCGCTGGCCCTCGTGGCACCGGCGCGGGCCGAGGCGGTGACGGCCGGGAACTGCGCCGGCCGGGAGGTCCGGACGCTGCCCTTCGCCACCGGCACGGTGCACGTCTACCGGCAGGGCGGCTACGTCTGCGCGGTCACCCTCTCCAAGGACCCCGGCACCGAGCGCACCATGTCCGTCAGCGTCCAGGCCCGCGGCAACCGCCCGGTCGTCGACAAGGGCAGGTACACCCGTCGCGCGGGCCCGGTGACCGTCCACGCCGGTCACCGCTGCGTCTGGGTGAAGGGCGCGGTGGCGGACGGCTCGGTGAGTTCGGGGTGGATCCTCTGCTGAGGCCGGTGCCCCGGACGAGGCCGGCGGCGCGAAGACCGGCGTCACCGGCCCGCCCGCGACACGCCGGTTCCTGATACCGCCCCCGTGCCGCCATGGCCCGCGGTCACGGCCCGCGCCGGCCGTGCGGGAGGCTTCCCGTCCGTCGGGGGCTCACACCCGGTCGGTCCCGTGCGTCCGGTACGTCAGCCCGTGGCCGATCGGGTACAGCACCCGCGCCGGGTCGTCCGCGCGCTGCACCGGCACCGGCAGGCTGCCCCGGGGCGCCACCCGGCCCGCGATCACCCGGGCGGCGGCCCGCAGTTCGACGTCGGTCCAGGAGTAGGTGGCCAAACAGGCCTTCACCATGGGCAGTTGCGCGACGTCATAGGGATTGCGCACCGCTACCACGATGACCGGTCGCCCGGTGCCGACCAGTTGCTCCACCAGCTTCCGCTGTCCGCCGCCCGCGGTGACGTTGTACGTCCCGACGACCACCGCGTCCGTCCCGCCGGCCGCCGCGACCGCGCTGTCGATCGTCGCGGCGGAGGGGTCCGTACCGGTGGACAACGCGCGTGCGGCGAACCCGAGTTCGGTGAGGGCGGCGGCCAGGACACCGGTGGGCGGGCCCGTCGTGCCGGACGGGGAGGCCGGGTCGGCGCCCACCACCAGCAGCTTGCCGTGCGTACGGGGCGACAGCGGGAGCACGCCGTCCTCGTTGACCAGCAGGGTGGTGGTGCGCTCGGCGACGCGGTCGGCGGCGGCCAGGTGCTCGGCCGTGCCGACCACCCGGCGCACGTCCTTCGCGTCGGCGTACGGCCGGTCCAGCAGCCCCAGCCGCGACTTCAGCCGCAGGATGCGCAGGATCGACTCGTCCAGCCGGGACTCCGTCAGCTCGCCGTCCTGTACGGCCTTCAGGACGGCGTGCCACGCCACGTCGAGGTCGGGCGGGTCGAGCAGCTGGTCGACGCCGGCCTTGAGGGCGAGCACGGGCACCCGGTCGTCACCGTACTTCGTCCGCACGCCCGCCATGCCCAGCGAGTCGGTCACCACGACCCCGTCGTAGCCGAGTTCGCCGCGCAGGATGCCGGTGACGACGGGGTGGGAGAGGGTGGCCGGGTCGCCGGAGCCGTCCAGGGCCGGGAACTGGATGTGCGCGGTCATGATCGAGTCGATGCCGGCCCTGATCGCGGCCCGGAAGGGCACCGCGTCGAGCTTCTCCCACAGCTCCCGGCTGTGCGTGATGACGGGGAAGCCGGTGTGGCTGTCCACGGCGGTGTCGCCGTGCCCGGGGAAGTGCTTGGCGGTGGCGGCCACCCCGACCTCCTGGTACCCCTTCGCCTCGGCGGCGACCAGCGCGCCCACCGCGTGCGGATCGGCGCCGAAGGAGCGCACGCCGATGATCGGGTTGGCCGGGTTCACGTTGACGTCGGCGTCCGGGGAGTAGTCCTGGCGGACGCCCATCGCCCGCAGTTCCGCGCCGGAGACCCGGCCGAGGGTGCAGGCGTCGGCCGTCGAGCCGCCCGCCCCGATCGCCATCGCGCCCGGGAAGAGGGCGGCGGGCTCGCCGATCCGGCAGACGGCGCCGTGCTCCTGGTCGGTGGCGATGAGCACGGGAAGCCCGCGCGGCTGGTCCAGGGACGCCCGCTGGATGCCGTTCGACAGCTCGGCGATCTGCCGGGGATCACGGGTGTTGTGGGTCCAGGTGAAGTAGATGACGCCGCCGACCCGGTACTTCGCGACGAGCTCGGCGGCGGTGCGGACGCCGATCTCCCTGAGGTTGGCGTCGATGTCGGCCTGGTCGGGGGCGGTCGCGGAGTGGCCGTAGAACCGCACCACGAACAGCTGGCCGACCTTCTCCGGGAGAGTCATCCGGGAGATGAGCGGGCGCAGTCTCCCGTCGTCGGAGCCGAGGGAGTACGCGCTGTTGCCGACGGCCAGTGCCGCGGTGACGCCCGCGGTCGCGGCGAGGAGGGTGCGTCTGGAGGGCACGTGCGCTCCTTGCGGTGGGGGGAACGGCTGAGGGCACGGTAGCCGGAAAGGGGCCGCCATCGGCGCATTGGAGGGGGCACGCCGTGCAGCGCCCCGAAGGGGCGCTGGGGGCACCCCCGGCCGAAGGCTGGGGGAGGAACTGCGCGAGCAACCCCCACCGGCCCGCACCCGGCGATCCCCGTGTTCCACCCCATGGACAGGCATCCCCCCGCCCGCCGGGAACCGGAGATCATCGACGCATGCCCCTCGCCCGCGTCCCCGGTTCCAAGTCCGTCACCGCCCGCGCCCTTCCCGGACTTCCACGAGGCGTTCGGGGACCTGACGGCGGGCTGGGGGAGCCCGCTCGACGCCGCCTGAGGACCCGTCCCCGCGCCGCGGCCGCGTCTGCCCGCCGGCGCGTCGTCGTCAGGCCGATTCGTTGAGCAGCCGGGCCAGGTGGTCGCGGCCCGCCTGCAGCAGAGCGGGCAGCGGGGCCGCCGACTCGTACCAGCGCTTCTCGTACTCCCAGCACAGCCAGCCGTCCCAGCCGTGCCGGGAGAGGACCTCCACGCAGTCGGCGAGGGGCAGGATCCCGGCGCCGAGCGGCAGCGGGGTGGTGTCCTCGGCCGAGGCGATGTCCTTGACCTGGACGTAGCCGAGGTGGGGGGCGAGGGCGGCGTACGTCTCGGCGGGCTGTTCCCCGCCGAGCCAGGTGTGCATCACGTCCCAGAGCGCCCCGGCCATGCGGTGGCCGACCGGGCCGAGGACGCGGATGGCGTCGGCGCCGGTGCGGTGCGAGTCGTGGGTCTCCAGCAGGACGCGTACGCCGAGCGCCGCGGCGTCCTCGGCGACCGTGCCGAGCCGCCGGGCGGCGATCGCGTCGGACTCGGCGACGGGCAGGTCGCGGTCCGCGCCGGGGAAGACACGGACGAAGGGGGCGCCCAGGTCGTGGGCGAGCTGGAGGAGTTGGCGCACCTCGTCGATGACCGGGGCGTCCTCGCCGGGCGCGGCGACACGCGCGTACCCGGCGACGCCCAGGACTTCCACCCCGCACGACTTGAACTCGGCGGCGATGTCGGAGCGTTGGGCGGGCCCGATACCGGGGTGCACCGGTTCCTCCGGATGGGCGCGCAGCTCCACCCCGTGGTATCCGTGCGCGGTGGCGAGCGCCAGGACGTCCGTGACGGGCAGACCGGGGACCCCGAGGGTCGAGAAGGCGAACTTCATGTCCACCAACCTAGTCTCACCGGCCCGTTCTGTGCAGATCGAGCCGCCAGTCCTGCCCGACCAGGTCCTGCCCGAAGGATCGGTGCGGCTTCTCGGCGCTGAGGACGAAGCCGTGCCGCTGGTAGAGGCGGCGGGCCGAGGACAGGATGTCGTTGGTCCACAGCACCAGGTCCCGGTAGCCGACCCCGCGCGCGAAGTCGACCACGGCGCCCACCAGCCGGTCCCCGATGCCGAGCCCGCGGGCCTCCGGCTCGACCAGCAGCAGCCGCAGCCGCGCGGTGCCGGGGGCGTCGTCCCGTACGCACATCACGCAGCCCACCGGCCGCCCTGCCCACTCGGCGATCCAGGTCCGCTCCAGGTGCGGGTCGTGGTCCTCTGCGTAGTCGGCGACGATCCGGGCCACGAGCCCCTCGTAGTCGGCGTTGAAGCCGTACTCGGCGGCGTACAGCGCGGCGTTGCGCTGCACGATCCAGCCCAGGTCGCCGGGGTGCGGCTCGCGCAGCACGGCCTCGCCGGCGGCGTCCGGGGCGGCCCCGTCGCCGAGGATCGTACGGATGGTGCGCATCGCCTCGGCGAGGCGGGACCGCTCGCCCGGGTCGACGGAGCCGAGGAGCGCCCCGACCGACTCCCGGGCCCGCTCGTCCAGCAGCCCGGCGGCGGACCGGCCGGCCGGGGTGAGGGACACCCGTCGCCGCCGGGGGTCCTTGCGCGAGGGGGCGCGTTCGATCAGCCCGGCCTCCTCGAACCTGTTGAGGATCCGGCTCAAGTACCCGGCGTCCAGTGCAAGATCGGTGCGCAGGTCGGCGGCGTCGGTGTCCGTGGAGTGCGCGAGCTCGTACAGCACCCGGGCCTCGGTCAGGGTGTACGGGGCGTAGAGGTGGCGGCCGTAGTCGAGGGCGCCGATGAGATTGGTGTAGAAGCGGTTGAAGGCACGGACGTCCTGGACGGTCATGCTGGTCCCCGATGTTTGACTGAGTCAGAGATACCGTCCTCCGAGGCTATCCCGTCACCTCGTCAGGTCGGAAGGTGTTCGGCCCGAACACGGGCCCCGCGCGCTTTACTTGTTCCTCTTGCCCGGGGCCGGCCCAGCTTTTGACTTCGAAGCGTCAGCGCCGTAGGTTTATACACGAACGTCACTTATGTCCGTTTCAACTTCGGGAGTGACGTGGTCCGCCGGAGAACCCGTGCGGTGCGGAGAACCGGCATCGAGGGCGGCGGACGCGCTCAGGGCTGCGCGCAGGCTCTGGAGCGCACGCAGGGCGGCCCCCTGAAGCGGCCGCCGTACACATCCACACCCTCGGAGAGGGGCGAAACATGCGCGCGCACAGCACACGGATCAAGAGGGTCGCCATCGCAGCGTTCTCGGCGCCCATCCTGGCGCTCGGCGCCGGAGCCGGAGTCGCCGGCGCGGTCACCAACTCCGCACCCGCCCACGCCGTCACCTTCCTGGCGGACCACGGCGGCGGCGGAGGCGGCGGCGACCACGGCGGAGGCGGCGGCGACCACGGTGGCGGTGGAGACCACGGCGGCGGCGGCGACCACGGCGGCGGGGACTACGGCGACCACGGCGGTGGAGACCACGGCGGCTACGGCGGCGACTACAACGACTACGGCGGTCACGGCGACCACGGCGGCGACCACGGCGACCACGGCGGCGACCACGGCGGTTACGGCTGGGGCGACGACGAGGACTACGGCTGGGGCGGCGGCTACGACAGTGGCTGGGGAGACTGAGCCAGATCGCGGTCTCTGACGCTCCCTGGGAGCAAGGAGGGATCCGGGTGCCCGTGCGCGGGCACCCGGACCCGTGCACCAGATTCCGTACGGGGCGATGAACTTGAGCGTCGGCCGTCACCTCGCGGGAGCCTCGGGCGCCGCCTTCTGAAGGGCCGGTCGGGCGGCCCGCACGTATGCCGCGCCTCGTCCGGGGGTGCCTGTGGGCGTCCATCCGGGGCGGGCTCGCGGGAGTTTCGGGTGCCGCTCCTCGGGTCCAGCGGGCGGCCCGCACGCACACGTTGCCTCTCCGCCGGGGTTGCCTCCGGGCGCCGCCCCCTCGGGGCCCGGCCGGGCGACCGGCGCGCACGCCCCCCGTCTGCCGAGGGTGCCCCCGGACGTCACCTCTTCATGGACGGTGAACGGGTGGGCGGGTGGGAAAGCCCCCGGAGCCTCACCCCCGCGGCGCCCCCGACGACCCCCGCACCATCAACTCCCCCCGCACGGTCGCGATCCCCCCCGGCGGCGGCTCCTCCCGCCCCATGGCGATCCGCCCCGCCCGCGCCCCCGCCTCCGCCAACGGCAACCGCACCGTCGTCAGCGCGGGCACCGCGTCGATGCTGAACGGCAGGTCGTCGAAGCCGGCCACCGACACGTCCGCCGGGATCCGCAGCCCCGACTCCCGCAGCGCCGCGCACGCCCCCAGCGCGACGGAGTCGTTCGCGGCCACCACCGCCGTGAGCGAGGGGTCCCGCCGCAGCAGCTCCAGCGTCGCCTCGTACCCCGCCCGCCGGTCGTACCGCCCGTGCACGGTCCAGCGCGGATCCTCCTCGATCCCGGCCGCGGCCAGCGCCGCCCGGTGGCCCTCCAGCCGGTGCCGGGTGGTCGTCCGCTCCTCGGGGCCGGCGATGTACCCGAGCCGCCGGTGCCCGAGCCCGATGAGGTGCTCGGTCAGCTGCTTGCCGCCCCCACGGTTGTCGAAGGTCAGCGCCACCGCGTCGGTGTCCGGCGCCGGCGGCCGCCCGCACAGCACCACCCGGGTCCCGGCGTCCGCCAGCTTCCGCAGCTTCGCCGCCACCGCCGCCGCGTGCGGCGCGTCCTCCACGGCCCCGCCGGTCAGCACCACGGCCGCCGCCCGCTGCCGCTGGAGCAGGGTCAGATACGTCAGCTCCCGCTCGGGCGAACCCCCTGTGTTGCACACCACAGCCAGCCGCTCGCCGCCCGCCCGCCCGCCGGGCCCGCCGATCTCCGCCTGGATCGCGCCCGCCATGATCCCGAAGAACGGGTCGGCGATGTCGTTGACGAGGATGCCGACGAGGTCGGAGGTGGCCGCCGCCAGCGCGCTCGCCGGGCCGTTGAGGACGTAGTCCAGCTCGTCCACCGCCCGCAGCACCCGCTCCCGAGTGGTCGCCGCCACCGGGTAGTTACCGTTCAGTACGCGCGACACCGTCGCGGGCGAGACCTGGGCGCGGGCTGCCACGTCCGCCAGGGTCACCGTCATCTCGTCGTCCTCCGGTCGCGCATCTCTTCGTACGCCGTCGTCCACAGACTGATCAACAGCCCGCTCAAAGGAAGCCCCCTTGCCGTGCAGACCATAAGGCCAATCACCCTGCTTGTTCGCCCCCTCGAACAACTCGACCTCGTCACGGTCTTGTACAGACCAGTGGGGAAAGGCTAGCTTCAGACCGTGTAGAAAGCGCTTGCTGCGCCGCTGGGGCGCATGCGGACGAAGGGAAACACGTGACACGCAAGACGGTGCGTATCGCCATGAACGGCGTGACCGGGCGCATGGGCTACCGCCAGCACCTCGTCCGCTCGATCCTCGCGCTGCGCGAACAGGGCGGCCTCGACCTCGGCGACGGCACCGTGCTGTGGCCGGAACCGGTCCTCGTCGGCCGCCGGGAACACGCGCTCCGCGAGATCGCCGACCGGCACGGCCTGTCCTCCGAGCACATCTCCACCGACCTGGACGCGGTCCTCGCCGACCCCACCGTCGACATCTACTTCGACGCCCAGGTCACCTCCGCCCGCGAGGAGGCCCTGAAGCAGGCCATCGCCGCCGGAAAGCACATCTACACCGAGAAGCCGACCGCGACCGGCCTGGAGGGCGCCCTGGAGCTGGCCCGGCTCGCCGAGGCGAAGGGCATCAAGCACGGCGTCGTCCAGGACAAGCTCTTCCTGCCCGGCCTGCTCAAGCTGAAGCGGCTCATCGACGGCGGCTTCTTCGGCCGGATCCTGTCGATCCGCGGCGAGTTCGGCTACTGGGTCTTCGAGGGCGACTGGCAGACCGCCCAGCGGCCGTCCTGGAACTACCGCGCGGAGGACGGCGGCGGCATCGTCGTCGACATGTTCCCGCACTGGGAGTACGTGCTGCACGAGCTGTTCGGCCGGGTGAAGTCCGTCCAGGCCCTCACCGCCACCCACATCCCGCAGCGCTGGGACGAGGGCGGCAAGCCCTACGACGCCACCGCCGACGACGCCGCCTACGGCATCTTCGAACTCGACGGCGGCGCCATCGCCCAGATCAACTCCTCCTGGGCGGTCCGCGTCAACCGCGACGAACTCGTCGAGTTCCAGGTGGACGGCACCGAAGGCTCAGCGGTCGCCGGCCTGCGCAACTGCCGTGTCCAGCACCGCAGTGCGACCCCCATGCCGGTCTGGAACCCCGACATCCCGGCCACCTACGCCTTCCGCGAGCAGTGGCAGGAGATCCCCGACAACACCGAGTTCGACAACGGCTTCAAGGCCCAGTGGGAGCTGTTCCTCAAGCACGTCTACGCCGACGCGCCCTACCACTGGGACCTGCTGGCCGGCGCCCGCGGCGTCCAGCTCGCCGAGCTGGGCCTGCGGTCCTCGGCGCAGGGCCGCCGCATCGACGTACCGGAGATCTCGCTGTGACCATCCGACTGCCCCTGGCCGACGGCTCGTTGCGGACCTACGAACCCCGCACCGAACCGCTCGCCGTCACCCCCGGCACCCCCTTCACCTCCCGTACGGTCTTCTCGGCGGCGCACGTCGTCGCCGACCCGTTCGCGGACACCAGCCCCGACGCGCCCGCCGCCGTCGACTGGGACGCCACCCTCGCCTTCCGCCGCCACCTGTGGTCGCACGGCCTGGGCGTCGCCGAGGCGATGGACACCGCCCAGCGCGGCATGGGCCTGGACTGGGCGGGCGCGGCCGAGCTGATCCGGCGCAGCGGCGCCGAGGCGAAGGCCGTCGGCGGCCGGATCGCCTGCGGCGTCGGCACCGACCAGCTCACCGGCCCGGCGACCCTGGCCGAGGTCCGGGCCGCCTACGAGGAGCAGCTCGCCCTCGTCGAGGAGACCGGCGCCCAGGCCATCCTGATGGCCTCCCGGGCGCTGGCCGCGGCCGCCTCCGGACCCGAGGACTACCTCGACGTCTACGGCCACCTGCTCCGCCAGGCCTCCGAGCCGGTCGTCCTGCACTGGCTCGGCCCCATGTTCGATCCGGCCCTGGAGGGCTACTGGGGCTCGTCCGACCTGGACGCGGCCACCGGCACCTTCCTGGACGTCATCGCCGCCCACCCCGACAAGGTCGACGGCATCAAGGTCTCGCTCCTGGAGGCCCGGCGGGAGATCGACATCCGCCGTCGCCTGCCCGGCGGGGTCCGCTGCTACACCGGCGACGACTTCAACTACCCCGAGCTGATCGCGGGCGACGAGCAGGGCTTCAGCCACGCCCTGCTCGGCATCTTCGACCCGCTGGGCCCGCTGGCGGCGGAGGCGGTCCGTGTCCTGGACACCGGGGACACGGCGGGCTTCCGCGGCCTCCTGGACCCCACCGTCGCACTCTCCCGCCACCTCTTCCAGGCCCCCACCCGCTTCTACAAGACGGGCGTGGTCTTCCTGGCCTGGCTGGCCGGCCACCAGTCCCACTTCACCATGGTCGGCGGCCTCCAGTCGGCCCGCTCCCTGCCGCACTTCACCCGCGCCTACGAACTCGCCGACGGGCTGGGCCTGTTCCCGGACCCCAAGCTGGCCGAGGACCGCATGAAGACCCTCCTCGCCCTGCACGGAGTGAACCAGTGACCGGCGACCTGTCCCGCTTCTCGATCAACCAGATGACCGTCAAGCAGCTGTCGCTGCCCGAACTGGTCGACGCCTGCCGGGAACTGGGCGTCCCCGGCGTGGGCCTGTGGCGCGAACCGGTGCAGTCGTACGGCGTCGACGCGACCGCCAAACTGGTGCGCGAGGCGGGCCTGACGGTCACCACCCTGTGCCGGGGCGGCTTCCTCACGGCGATCGACCCGGACGAACGCGCGGCGGCCCTGGCCGACAACCGCCGCGCCGTCGAGGAGGCCGCGGCCCTCGGTACCGAGGTGCTGGTCCTGGTCTCCGGCGGGCTCCCGGCGGGCTCCAAGGACCTGCACGGCGCCCGCGAACGCATCGCCGACGCCCTGTCCGTCCTCGGCCCCTACGCCGAGGAACACGGCGTCCGGCTGGCCGTCGAACCCCTGCACCCGATGTACGCCGCCGACCGCTGCGTGGTCTCCACCCTGACCCAGGCCCTGGACCTCGCGGAACGCTTCCCCGCCCACCAGGTCGGCGTCACCGTCGACACGTACCACATCTGGTGGGACGACCAGGCCCCCGCCCAGATCGCCCGCGCCGGTGCCGGCGGCCGTATCCACACCTTCCAACTCGCCGACTGGACCACCCCGTTGCCGGAGGGCGTCCTCAACGGCCGGGGCCAGATCGGCGACGGCGCGATCGACATGCGCGAGTGGCAGGGCTACGTGGAGGCGGCCGGCTACACCGGCCCCATCGAGGTCGAGTTGTTCAACGACGCCCTGTGGGCACGGGACGGCCGCGAGGTCCTCGCGGAGACGGCGGAGAGGTTCGTGACGCACACGGCGTAGTTCAGCGAGGCGGCCGAAGAAGCGGACCTGTTCTCCGGCCGCCACCGCACGGCGACGTATACGTGCCGTATACTCGACGCATGTCCGACGTCATGATCCGTGTGCCCGCCGAAGTACGTGACCAGCTGGCCGCCGTGGCCGAGGCGCGGGGGACCAGCCTCCGTGCCCTCATGCAGGACATAGCCGCTCAGACGCTGACCCCCGAGCAGATCAGGGAGCGGGCCGACCGCACGCGCGCGCTGCTCGCCGAGCGCTTCGGGCACTACGTCTCGGACGAGGAGTCGGCCGAGATGCGGCGCAAGATGCGGGAGGCCGCCGCCGCCCACCGCGCCGCCTCGGCCGAGCCGGAGCCGAACCCTTGAGCTGGACCGAGCACTACGTCCTCGACACCCCCACCCTCCTGGCGATGGGAGGCGACAAGCAGGTCTCCGGCCTCATCCATGCCGCCGCCGCCAGTGACGACATGCGTCTGTGGGTGCCTGTCCTGTGCCTCCTGGAAGCCGAGCGCCGACGCGCCGGCATCGTCGACCACGTGGGCGTGCTGGTGGACGTCCTCCACATCGTCGAGGACGACTACCCCATGGCGGTCACCGTCGCCGAACTGCTCCGCGCGGGCGTCGACGTCGGTGTCTCCGCCGCCGTGCACACCGCGCGGCCGAACCGGACACTTCCCACGGGCGGCCTGATCGCCTCCGTGACACCCGAGCCGTACGAAGGACTCGGAGTCGGGGTCATGGACCTGAACCGCTGAGGTGCGTCAGCTACGGACACGCCCGTCCCGCACGGCCCCGACGAACGCGGCCCAGCCGTCGGAGGAGAAGACCAACGCCGGGCCGGTGGGCCCCGCCTTGCTGTCACGAACGGGGACGACGGCGTGGCCGCGGGCGACTTCCAGGCATTCGCCCTGGCTGCCACCGCTGTAGCTGGACTTGTACCACCCGGTGAGGGCGGACGCGTCGGAGACGGTGTGCTCACTGCTGGCCATGTGCGTGTTCCTCCGCTGCCGCTCTGACGAGGGCAAGTGACTCCTGCTGCGACAACGCGTCGCTCAGCGCTAGAGCGTAAGCGGTCTGAGAGGCGCTCACCAGGGCCGGATCATCCATCAAGTTCCCGGTCAGCAAACCCTCGACATAGGCCACTGGGGCGGAGTCCTGAAAGCTCATCAGTGTGAGCAGACTCTCCATGAGCGCGTGCGCGCCGACGCCGTACGGGATCACGTGCAGCCGCACTCTTCCGGTCTCGGCCAAGTCTGCGATCTTGTGCAGCTGTTCGGCCATGACCGGCGGTCCGCCGACGCGGCGTCGCAGCACGGACTCGTCGAGCAGTGTCCAGACGACCGGCTTCAACGGCCCGTCGAGAATCCGGGCACGCTTTGTTCGAATGACAACGGCTTCGTCAAGCTCCTCTGCGGTGTGGTTCGGCCGGTACGTGCGGAACAGGGCGCGCGCGTAGCCCTCGGTCTGGAATACGCCTGGCACCAGCGAGAGCGCGAACTGCTGGATGAGTGTGGCCTGTTGCTCCAACTCCGCCACCGCCGCGAAGTAGTCGTTGAATTTTGACCCCAGATCCTCCAGCCACCGCTCGAAAAACCCGTCCGTCTTGAGAGCCCGGTCGATCCGCTGCGCGTCATCCGGCTTCGGCAGCCGCCTCCCCGCCTCGAAGTGACTGATCAACGTGGGCGAGCACACGACCAGTTCGCCCAGTCCCTCCTGGGTGAGACCGGCCGCGACCCGCCGCAGCCTCAGCTCCTCCCCGTACTTCTCCCGTTGCGTCCGAGGCTTCTGGCGCTCGCTCATGCGGCCGACTCCCGTCCTGACGAAGGCTCTGTCAAGTCCCCGCCTCTGGAAGCGTAGCCACCCTCGACCCCACTCTGTGAGGGAATCGGCACACAGCGGAGTCACCGCAGATGAGAGGCAGGGTGGCATGACACATCTCCTGGCCCGGCTGGTCGAGCCGTTGCTCCGGCTCTTCACGCCCACCCGCGGACGTCGGCGCGTGAATACGTACTCGTGCCCGTACGTCGGCGGTCCGACCGTCTACCGCAGGGGCGAAGCCCCCTTGCGCGGCGAGGACAGCCCGCTCGTCCGTCCCTGTCTCGACCACGTGGAGACCTACGTATGAACGGGCGTCTGCTTCCCTGGACCGGCACGGACGGCAAGCCGTGTTACCTCGTGGGGGATGGTGAGGGTCATGTCTCCCGGCTTGCGGACCAGATCGAGAGCCTGCACCTCGGCATGGCGGACGGCCTGCTGGCCCACGCCACCGCCCTCCTCGCGGAGCGCCACGTGGCCCGTGACGAACTGCGCTACCTCGCCGGGCGGTTGACCGAATCCCTGCGGGACGTCAAACGTGTCGCGGAGAGCAGGGGCGCACGGCTGCCGGGTTGACCCTCGACCTTGTGCAGGGCCCAGAGTGCCGGGTGTGGAGAGCGACATGCGCAGTATCGGGGAGATGGCCCGCGACAGTGGCCTGGGCGTGAGTGCCCTGCGGTTCTACGACCGTGCCGGGGTGCTGGTCCCGGCCTGGGTGGATCCGGTGAGCGGCTACCGCTGGTACGGACCCGAGCAGTTGGAGGAGGCCCAGCTGCTGGCCCGCCTGCGCAGGGCCGGGATGCCGCTGGCGGACATCCGGCTGGTGCTGGCCAGTTGGGCCGGCGCCGACACCGATCTGGTTCGGGAACTGCTCCGGGCGCACCTGCGCCGTCTCGAACAGGGGCTGTCCGATGCCCGTGGTGAGTTCTCCGCGCTCCGAGCCCTACTCGATCAACGGGAGAACGTCATGACCTCGCTTCGCACCGACACCGTCCGCCTGTCCGTCGCCGCGCCGGAGCTGGCCGCCGCACTGGACGCCGTT
This sequence comes from Streptomyces sp. NPDC006655, assembly GCF_040703965.1. NCBI lineage: Bacteria > Bacillati > Actinomycetota > Actinomycetes > Kitasatosporales > Streptomycetaceae > Streptomyces > Streptomyces sp. NPDC006655. Next base: position 62,659 of record NZ_JBEYJU010000004.1, read on the forward strand.
CGTTTCGCGGCCGGCACCGATTCCGAGCTGCCGATGCTCGCAGGGGTCCTGTTCGACATCGAGGGCGAGAGCCTTCACGCCGTGGCCACCGACCGGTACCGCATGGCGGTCGCGCGGGCCGGTGTCGGCGGGCACGAGGGGAGCCGCGTGCAGGTCGTCGTGCCCACTGCGCTCGTCGACGCGATGCGGGCGCTGCTGGACGGCGAGGGACCTGTGCGGCTGACTCTCGACGATGACGGCGTGACACTGGAGGTCGGGGACAGGCGGGCAGCCGGCCGGGGGCTCGGTCACGACTTCCCCGACTACCGTCGGCTTCTGCCCCGGGTCGGCGAACGCCGCGCCATTGTCGACGTGGCTGCCTTCCGGGAGGCTCTGGAGACCGGTCCCGTCCGGTCCGGAGAGGACGGGGCCGCCGACCTCAGCGTGCTCAGGGTGGCGGACGGCGGCTCGGTGGTCCTCTGCGCCGACGGCGACGAGGACCCGAACCGTGTCGCCGTCAACCGTGAGTTCCTGCTGGCGGCGCTGGCCGCCGGGGCCCGGGACCGACTGGTCCTGGAGTTCGGAGCGCCCACGGCGCCGATCGTGATCCGCCGCCCCGACGACGAGGACGCCTTCTCGATGCTGATGCCGGTGCGGATGGAGAACTGACCGTACGCGCCACGGGGCCGCCGCGGAAAAATCTTGAACTCCCGTACAACCCTCCCCCTTTCCCGCTTGTCATACGTGGCGTCAGGACTTTCGGAGGGGGATCCGGGGGGATCGCGGGGGTTCTGATCCGGAGGGGAAGGCCGAGGGGGGCCGGTCGACGGACCGGCCCCCCCTCGCAGCATGTTCCGGCCGCCGTCAGGGCGTGCCCCGCACCGCCCGTCCCACCTCCGTGCGCAGTGCCACGAAGGAGGCCGAGCCGCGGGTGGTGATCTGGTCCCGCTCACGCGACAGGGCGACCGGCAGGTCCCGTACGACCCGGGAGCCGGGGCCGGGGGAGAGGACGACGACCCGGTCGCCCACGTACACGCTCTCGTCGATGTCGTGGGTGACGAACACGATGGTCGTGTCGTCGGCCCGGTGGACCTCCAGCAGCAGGTCCTCCAGGTCCTCGCGGGTGCCCGCGTCCAGCGAGCCGAACGGCTCGTCCATGAGCAGCAGCGAGGGCCGAGGGACCAGGGCGCGGGCGATGGCGACGCGCTGCTGCATGCCGCCGGACAGTTCGTGCGGACGGCGCCGGGCGACCCCGTGCAGGCCGACCCGTTCGAGGATGGTCTCGGCCTCGGCCCGGCGGGCGGCACGGGGCAGGCCCCGGCGGCGCAGCGGCAGGGCCACGTTGTCGCGGACGGTGAGCCAGGGCAGCAGCGAGCGGCCGTACTCCTGGAAGACGACCGCGAGCCGCTCGGGCACGCCGGTCACCGGTGTCCCGTCGACCGTGACCGTGCCCTCCTGCACGGGCAGCAGCCCGGCGATGGTGCGCAGCAGCGTGGACTTCCCGCAGCCGGACGGCCCGACCACGCTGAGGAGTTGCCCCTCGGGCACGGTGAGACTGATGCCGTCCAGGACGCGCTGGTCGCCGAAGTGCCGGCCGACGGAGTCGAGGCGCAGCATCCCCTCACCCGGCCCAGGGTTCGTACAAGGTGCCCGCACTGCCGGTCACCGCGACGTGCAGCAGGAAGGGGCCGGCGTCGTCGCCCAGGCCCAGGGCCCGGTCCAGGGCGGCCGGCAGTTCGGCTGCCTGTTCGGCGCGCGCCGCAGGGCAGCCGAGGGACTCGGCCAGGGCCGCGAAGTCGATGCCCGCGATGTCCGTGCCCGGGACGGCCGGCAGGCCGATCCGGCGGCCCAGCGCGCGGACGGCCGCGTAACCGCCGTTGTCCAGCAGGACGTAGGTGACGGGGGCCGTGTGGTGGGCCGCGCTCCACAGTGCCTGCACCGAGTACATCGCCGAGCCGTCCCCGACCACGCACACCACCCGGCGCCGGTCGGCGAGCGCCCGGCCCACCGCCAGGGGCAGGCCCCAGCCGAGGGCCCCGCTGCCCGTGGTGAGGAAGCCGCCGCCGGACGCGACGGGCACGCGCGCGTGCAGCGCGTCACGGTGGCTCGGCGCCTCCTCCACGAGCACCCGGTCGCGGGGCAGCCGGGCGCGCAGCAGGTCGAAGAGCAGTTCCGGGGTGATGTCCTGGCCGGCGAGGACCGGGGCCGGGGGTGGTGTCGGACGGGGCGGCGGTTCGCGGTCGGTCTCCTTCAGCAGCTCGGTGAGCCGGGTCAGCGCGGGCCGCAGGGTGGTCACGATGCTGGTGCCGGTGGGCAGCCAGGCGGCCTGCCCGGGGTCGCAGTCCAGGTGGAACAGCTCGGTGCCGGGCGCGAGTGGCGGCCCGCCGTCCGCCACGTGGTAGGTGAACACCGGCGCGCCGAGGGCCACCACCACGTCGTACGGCGCGAGACGCGCGGACAGCGCGCGGGCGAGCGGCGGCAGGAAACCCTGGAACAGGGGATGCGACTCCGGGAAGCCGGAACGGCCGGAGAGCGGGCTGATCCACACCGCGGCCCGGAGCCGCTCGGCCAGCGTCCGCACTTGGCCCAGCGCGTCCTCGTCGTCCACGCCGGGGCCCACCACGAGCGCCGGGCGCGCGCAGCCCTCCAGCCGGGCGGCGAGCGCGTCGAGGGCGGCCGGGGCGGCCGTGAACCCGGAGTGCACCGCGCGGGGTGCGACGTGCTCCGCGGGCCGGTCCCAGTCGTCCTCGGGCACGGACACGAACACCGGACCGCGCGGCGGCGCCATCGCGACCCGGTACGCCTCGGCGAGCACCGCCGGCACGTCCTCGGCCCGCTCCGGCTGGCGCGCGGACTTCACGTACGGGCGCGGGAACAGGGCCGGTTCGTCGGCACCGAGGAACGGTCGCAGCTGGATCAGCGCGCGTGCCTGCTGACCCGCCACGATCACCAGCGGTACCCGGTCGCGGTAGGCGTTGAAGACGGCGCCGAGCGCGTGCCCCACCCCGCCGGCCGAGTGCAGGCTGACGAGCGCGGCCCGCCGGGTGCCGAGCGCGTACCCGGCCGCCATGCCGACGGCGACGGACTCCTGAAGACCCAGCACGTAGGTGAAGTCGGCGGGCCAGTCGCGGAGCATCCGCAGTTCCGTGGAGCCCGGATTGCCGAAGACCGTGGTCGTGCCGGTGTCGCGCAGGAACCGTACGACCGCCTCGCGCACCGTGAGTGTCGTCATGCCGTCCTCCCTGCCGGGGATCCCGGGCCGACGAGCCGTTTCTCGACCGCCAGCAGTCCGATGTTGAGGAGGTACCCGAGGGCACCGAGCAGCAGCAGTGCCGACCACACCGTGAGCAGGTCGGAGCGCGTCATGGCGTCGGTGAGCGTGAACCCGATGCCGTCGTCACTGCCCGGCAGCAGCTCCGAGAACACCATCAGGATCAGGCTCAGCGACAGGCTGAGCCTGAGCCCCGCGAAGATCCGGGGCAGTGCCGAGGGGAGGATCAGGAACCACAGGCGCTCGGCCGCCGTCAGCCGCAGCACGGCCGCCACCTGGAGCCGCAGCGGGTCGGTGGCGAGGGCGCCCTCGGCCGAGTTGACCAGCACCGGCCATACGGCGCCGAACACGATCGACGCGACCTGCATGGGCGTACCGACGTCGAAGACGACGACGAACACCGGCACCAGCGCGGGCGGCGGCACGGCCCGCGCGAACTGGAGCACCGGGTTGCACAGCGCGTACGCCCGGCGTGAGCGCCCCACCGCGATCCCCAGGGCGATCCCGGCGACCGCGGCGAGCGCGAACCCGGCCGCCATCCGGCCGAGGCTCGGCAGGATGGTGCCGACGGCCTCCGAGCTGAGGAACAGGTGGCCGGCCGGACCGGAGAACCACAGTTCACGGGCGTGCCGGACGATCCGCAGCGGCGGCGGGAAGTACACACTGCGCTGCGCCCGCGCCGCCAGCTCCCAGCAGACGGCGACCCCGAGGAACACGGACCAGCGGAGCAGGAAGGGGAGGGGGAGGGTGAGGTGGACGGGGGCGGAGGTGGTGCCGGGCCGAGGCGGGCCGGTCGCGGAGCCTGGCGGCTTGTCAGAGTACCGGTGCGGACGTGACAGTGGCCGAAGTCGTGCCTGTGGCCTTGGCTGTGCCTGCGGCTCGGGCTCCGGGCCCACCCTCGGTGTCGGCTCCGGCTGCGACTCCGGGCCCACCCCCGGTGTCGGCTCTGGCTGGATCATGGGCGGCCACGTCCCGGCTGCGGCCACGGCTGTGGCGGTGTGCGCCGTGCCCTCCGCGCCCCCTCCGGCCGGGGGTTCTGCGCCCAGGCGAACAACCGGCGCTCGGCGCCGACCAGTACGCCGTTGATCGCCAGCCCGAGGACGCCCGCCCACACCACCCCGGCCAGGACGTCCCGGGTGCCGTCGGTGGCGGTCTGGGCCTGGGCGATGAAGATGCCGAGGCCCTGCCCGAACCCGGAGAGGATCTCCGTCGCGACGGCGACGATCAGGGCGACCGCGGCCGAGATCCGCACGCCGGCCGCGATGAACGGGGCGGTGGCGGGCAGGTCCACCCGCAGCAGCACCGCGAGCCGTCCGAACCCGAAGGCGCGCAGCGTGTCCCTGGCCAGCGGATCGGTCTCGCCCAGGCCGTAGACGGTGTTGAACAGCACCGGCCACAGCGAGGCGTACGCGATCAGCGTCATCTCCGTCCGGGCGCCCGACCCGAGCAGCAGCGACACCAGCGGGATCAGCGCGACGGACGGCAGGGGCCGCAGGAACTCGAGCACGGCGCGGGTGGCGGCCTCCACCACCGGCACCGTGCCCAGCAGCAGCCCCAGCGGTACGGCGAGCGCGCAGGCGAGTCCGAGGCCGAGCGCCCAGGCCCGCAGCGTGACCCCGACCCCGTCGAGGAAGTCCCGGTCACCCGCCAACCGCACGGCGCGGACGAGGACGTCGGACGCGGGCGGCAGATAGCTGCGCCGGACGAGCCCGGCCCGGGACACCGCCTCGCAGATGCCGAAGGCCGCCGCCGCGCCGAGCAGGCCCAGCAGCAGTTCCTGACGCCGGGTCATTTCACCAGCAGGGGAGCCGGGTCGATGTCCTTCGTCAGCAGTCCCTGGCTGCGCATGAGCCGGACGAGCCGGCGCAGGACGGCCGGGTCGGCGGTCGGCGGATAGGCGGGCAGGTGGATCGACCTGGCCTGGTCCGCGGTCACCTTGGTGTACTCGGGCAGTTCGGTGCGCACCGCCGAGGGGTTCCGGGCGGCCAGTGCGGACGCCGCCTCGACGGCACGCCGGAACCCGGCGGCCGCCTTCGGGTTCTTCTTCACGAAGCCGGCGGTCGTGACGTACCCGCTGGCGGGCAGACCCTTCGCCGGCCCCGAACCGCCGTCGAGCAGCACCCGGGCGCCCAACTCGCCCTGGACGGCGGTGTCGAAGGGCTCGACCGCGTGTACGGCGTCCACCTGGTCCCGTTGCAGGGCGGCCCCCATCTGGGGGAACAGGATCTGCCGGTAGACGGGTCGCCCGGCGTGCCGGGCGTCGAGGATCGCGTTCAGGGTCAGGGACTGGATGTTGTTGAGGACGGCGACGCCGACCTTCTTGCCGGCGAGGTCCGCGGGCGACTTCAGGGCGGAGTCCCTGGGCACGAGGACGTCCATCATGTGCGGCGCGATCCGTACGCCCTCGGCGAGGATGCGCAGGTCCAGGGTGCCCTTCTCGTACGCCTGGAGGTAGGTGACGTAGTTCGCGCTCGCGATGACGTCCACCTGGCCCTTGAGCAGTGCGGGCAGCGCCTGGATGCTCTGCTGTACGGGCTGGATGCGCACGTCCAGGCCTTCCTTGGCGAACAGGCCGCGGTCCCGGGCCAGGTAGAGGGCGGCGGAGTCGGTGAGCGGCAGTGCGGCCACGGTCAGCTGCTGCCGTCCGTCACTGGTGTGCGAGCCGCCGCCGTTGTCGCAGCCCACCAGGATCAGCGTCGCTGCGGCGGCCAGCGCGGCGAGGCGTTTCGTTCCCGAATGTGATCGACGTGACCGGTGTAACCGACGTAAAGGCATGTCGGCATTCCTACCCGTATCTGTCATGATCTCTACAGGTATGGACCGGCTTTCGGTGCCTGCCGACGTGCCGTACGGGTGAATCCGGCCGTCCGTCGGCAGCGGGCCGGCCTGAGGGCGGGAAGGTCACCCAGGAGCCGACACGTCACGGGCAGGGAGCCCCCCTATGCCGAAGTTCCTCATCCAGGCCGCCTACACGTCCGAGGGCGCGAAAGGTGTGCTCAAGGAAGGCGGAGCCGGCCGCCGCGCCGCCGTGGAGCGCGTGGTCGCCGGCCTCGGCGGCACGGTCGAGGCCATGTACTTCTCCTTCGGAGAGGACGACCTCGTGTGCATCCTCGACTTCCCCGACCCGGTCTCCATGGCCGCCGCCGCCCTCACCGTCAAGGCCAGCGGCGCCCTCCACACCCGGGCCACCCCGCTCCTCACCCTCGACGAGATCGACGAGGCCACCCGCAGACAGGTCGACTTCCGCCCGCCGGGCGCGTAGCGGACGGGCGCCGGGCCGAACACCGGCACAGGCATGGACGCGGGTCAGTTCTCCGTTCCCGCCGCCCACAACACGGTGTCGCCGGACTTGATCAGAACGTTCCCGTCGGCCTGGAACACGAGGACCGCTCCTTGGTGGCCGTCGGTCCGTGACGCCCAGAGGGCATGCCCCCCGCTGTCGTAGACCACCAGGTTGCCGTCCGGCTGGAAGCGCGCGGAGTTGCCCTCGCCGTTGGTCATCGCGGCCCAGCGCGCCTTGCCGTCCTGGTCGTAGATCACCAGGTTGCCGTCCTGCTGCATGACCAGGGTCCTCGCCCCGGTCCCCACCGACGCCCCGGTGGCCAGTTCGAACGTGGCTTGCACGGTCTTCAGTGCCACGCTCGCCGCCTGCGACGCGGGGGCCGCGCCGGACGCCTGCGACTGCGGGGCCGCGGCGGACGCCGTGCCGCCGGCGGTCTTCGAGGCGGCGGAGTGGGACGGCCGCCCCCGCTCGGACGGGGACGACTCGGCCGCGGAACGCTGCGTACCGAAGTGGACGACAGCCACCATGGCCACCACGACCGCGACCGCGGCGACCACCGTGGCCGGCAGCCACGCGGGCGGACGGCGTCTGCCGGGCCCGTCCGGGGCGGCGAGGACAGACGTGTGTCCCGCTCCCCCTGGTGCTCCCTCTGGAGGCGGTTGCTGACCGGCGGGGAGCGTGTCGGAGTGAGGGGCGAGGTCGACCACGGTCCGCGCGGCGTACTCGGCCTCGGTCAGACTCGCGGCGAGCGCCGCAGGACCTTCCCGGGGCCACCGGCCGATCCGGCCGCCGACCTCCGCCAGCCGTTCGCTCAGCCGGTCGGCGGTCGGGCGCTCGGCGGGGTCCTTCGCCAGACAGTCGCCGAGCAGCGGCACCAGGGCGGGGTCGACGCCCGTGAGGTCGGGCTCCTCGTGAACCACGCGGTACAGCAGCGCGGCCGCGGAAATCTCTTCCCCCGCGCGCGAGAACGGGCTGCGCCCGGTCGCGGCGTACACCAGAAGGGCGCCCAGGGAGAAGACGTCCGCGGGTGCGGCGGCGACCCCGCCGACGGCCTGGTCCGGGGCCAGGAACCCGGGCGAGCCCACGGAGACACCGACCCGGGTGTGCCTGCTGTCGTCGGCGGCCCGTGCGACACCGAAGTCGATCAACCGGGGACGGTCGCGGGCCAGCAGGATGTTCCCGGGCTTGATGTCCCGGTGCGCGAGGCCGGCCTGGTGCACGGCCTGTACGGCGCCGCACAGTTCTGCGCCGAGCGAGAGCACCGCGGGCGGCGGCAGCGGTCCGTGGGTCGCGACCCAGTCGCCGAGCGAGGGCGCGGGCACGTACTCGGTGGCCAGCCACTGCGGGCGCCGGCCCGGGGCGCTGTAGTCCACGACGGTCACGGTCCACGGGGAACGGACACGGTCGCTGTTGCGTATCTCGCGGGCGAACCGCTCCTCGAATCCCGGTTCGGAGCTGAGGTCGTCGCGGATCGTCTTCAGCGCGAGCAGCCGACCTGAAGCCGTACGGGACAGGAACACCTGGCCCATGCCGCCCGCGCCGAGCCGACCGAGTAATGGATAGCCGCCCATGGACGTCGGGTCCGAAGGCTGGAGGTTGTTCATGACGACTGTTCTCCGGAAGTGTGCGTCAGCGCTCGAACCGTGCGCCGGGCCATGATCTGCGTAGCGGCTGAACCTGCGGTCCGCTGCCGGGAGTATGCCGGACAGCGCGACCTCCGGCCCGGTCAACCGTGCGACGATCGGCCTGTGGACCGAGGAACATGGATCGTGGCCGTGATCATCCCGAGTGCTGGAGGCGGACGAGAGTGATCACCGTGGATCTGCATCCGATCTTCAAGAACAATCGTGACATTGAACTGACGTTGCGACAGACCCTCTTCAGGGCGGCGCACACGGGCGAGGACGTCGTCGAGTTCATTCCGGGCAAAGGATCGGGGCAGCTGAAGCAGCGGGTGCTGGCGTTCCTCGCGCAGAAGCACATCAGGAAGCTGTACCACGCGGTGGAGACCCCCACGGGCAACAGCGGCCGCGTCATCGTCCGCATGGTGGCGCCCGGGTCACGCTCCGCCGCTTCGTGAGGCAGCGAAGCTGAGCGAACGAAGGTCGGCGTCCAGCACGCGGACCAGCTCACCCACCCGTCCGCCGCCGCTCGGCGCCGCCGGGAAGCGTTTGAGCACGTCGACCACGAGGGGCGTCGCGCGGCTCACCGCCTGCTCAAGGTGCCCGACGCCCGCGGTCCGATCGTCGTCGGCGACGAGTTCGACCGCTCTGGCCGCATGGGCGGCGGCTCCGAGTATGTGCTTGACCTGGGTGGCCTTGGCCAAGGGATGCAGGTAGGCGGCGCCCGCGGCGGACATCGCCGCCCACGCTGCCTCGCGCGCGGCCGCGGTGTGCGCGCTCTTCGCCGCCTTGAGGGCCGCCCACGCCGTGTCGCGCAGCGTTTTCCCGCGTTCGCCGCCCCGGGCGAACTCCCACGCGGCACCGACAGCGTCTCGGGGCCGTGAGTCGTCCGGCTGATCGGCCTCGAATATCCCGAGCACCGCCTCTGCACACACTGCGGCGAACGCGGCGACCTCACGAAGGTCCCGCTTGCTCAGAGCGATCTCGCGCACATCCGCTGTCATCGTTTCATCTTCCATGACTGCGCTGGGCGGTTGGCGTGGTGCGCACCCCGAGGGCCGGTCACACCCACCCTGTGAACCACGACCTCAAGTCGGCTGAGGCTCAAGGCAGTGATGATTCGGCGGGCACCGATCGGTCGGGGTGGTCATCCGAAACGGCGACTTCGTCCGCGTAGAGAAGCAGCTGATCGCCCTCCAGGCGTACGAGCGGATTTGTCCATGTCTCCGAGGGATCCGGGACGAACAGGCGTGTCGTGCTGTGCCGGGCGTCGTGGATCACGAGCGAGAGAATTCTGTAGCCGAGCAGGCCGAGGGCGATCTGCTGATCGGGATGGTCTTCCGGGCCTGCTGCCTGCAGCACGTAAAACCGATCGCCCACCCAGTACCCGGACTGATCCAGCCAGGCATCCACCCTCAGCGGAACGCCGTCCACCCATACCCCGAATTCGCCCCAGCGGTTCGGGTTGCTCATGTGCACGGCCCGGTGGCGGTCGTCGGCGGAGAATTCCACGCGCAGTGCCAAAGGGCTCCAGCAGTCCACGAAGTGACTGCAGGCTCCCGGCACCGGACCTTCACGGTCCGCAGCGGCACCGGCGGCGGACATACCGATGGGATCCTGGCCGCAGGTCTCCGGCTCCCGGCACGGCCGGTCGATACGGCGACTGCAGCCCAGGCCCATCGCGGCGCAGTCCCGGGGGGTGGCCCGGGACAGCAGGTCGACGAGGCGCTCCGGGTACGGGGTGTCACCGACACGACCGCGTATGTCGCCGTCATCCCACCAGGCGACCAGGTCGACCCCGACCCGCGAACGCCGCAGCCACTCGCGCCACTGCTCATCGCGGACACCTCGCGAATGCGAGACCGCTTGCGAAGGCGACACACCCTCATGCGGCCCGTCCTCGTCCCGGCGACGCCCTGTTTTCCTACCACGTCTCCAACGCAACACTCGGCCCCCTGACGCCTTCCGGCACCATCCGACAACGGCAGGCCGACCTAGTGTGCCGGTTGTCAGGTCCCGTCCGAACTGATTAACAGGAGATCTTCATCGGCCGCGGGGCGGGATCCTCATAACGAACCGGCGCCTAGAAGAACACCCCGCACCGCAGCAGCACGTTCGCGTACGGGCGGGCCTCGCCCGTGCGGACGACCAGGTGTGCGTCCGCCGACAGGTCCTTCAGCCGTTCGTGCGGGACCAGGGCCAGGTCGGGGAAGCGGTGGTCCAGGAGGGCGGCGGCGGCCGGATTGGCCTCGCGGATCTCGGTCGCCGCCGTCGCGCCCTCCACGACCAGCTCGTCCAGCAGCCCCTCCAGCACCTCGGCGAAGGACGGCACCCCGGCCCGGAACGCGAGGTCGACGACGCGCGGCCCGTGCGGGATCGGCATCCCGGCGTCGCAGACCAGCACCCCGTGCCCGTGCCCCAGTTCGGCCAGTGCGCCGGAGAGATGACGGTTGAGGATCCCGGCCTTCCTCACAGCGCCTCAACCTCCTCCGCCGTCGGGTACGACTCCTGCGCGCCCCGCTTCGTCACCGCCGCCGCCCCGACCCGGGCCGCGTACGCCGCCGCCTCCGGCAGCGAGGCGCCGGCGCCGAGCCGTACCGCGAGGGCCGCCGTGAACGCGTCCCCGGCGCCCGTGGTGTCCACCGCGGCCACCTGCACGGAGGGCACCGCCGTCAGCCCCCGGCCGTCGGCCACCAGCGCGCCGTCCGCGCCCAGCGTCACCACCACCGACCTCGGCCCCTTCGCGAGCAGCAGCCGGGCCCAGTCGGCCGGTTCCCCGCCCCCGTCGGCGCCGGCCTCGCCGAGGATCACCTTCGCCTCGTGCTCGTTGACGATCAGCGGGTCGCAGGCCGCGAGCACCTCCGGGGGCAGCGGCGCGGGCGGTGACGGGTTGAGCACGAAGCGGCTGCCCGGCGCCAGGTTCCGTACCACCTCGACCACCGTCTCCAGGGGGATCTCCAGCTGGGCGGAGACCGCCCGGGAGGCGTGCAGGAGGCCGGTCGCGGCCCGTACGTCCGCCGGTGCGAGACGTCCGTTCGCGCCGGGGGACACCACGATGCTGTTGTCACCGGAGGGGTCCACGGTGATCAGGGCGACGCCCGTAGGAGCCCCGCCCACCAGCACGCCCGCCGTGTCCACCCCGGCCGACCGCTGCGAGTCGAGCAGCAGCCTGCCGTGCGCGTCGTCGCCGACCCGGGCCAGCAGGGCGGTACGGGCCCCGAGCCGGGCGGCGGCGACCGCCTGGTTGGCGCCCTTGCCGCCGGGGTGCGTGGCGAGGTCGCCGCCCAGCACCGTCTCACCGGCGGCCGGCCGCCGCTCGACCTCGATGACCAGGTCGGCGTTGGCCGACCCCACGACCAGGAGGTCGTACTCGTACATCACATGACTCCCTAAGCGAATGAGCGACGAGCGACGAGGCGGCCGGGCCGCACACCGAAGTGAACGGCCCGGCCGCCCCGGCGGTGCCTCAGCGGTTCGGCTGTGCCTCAGCCCGTGAAACCGGCCACGTTGGCCTTGGTGATCACCTTCACCGGCACCTTGATCGTCGGGTCGACCTTCTTGTCCTGGATCGCCTTGAGGGCGTTGTCCACGGCGATCTTCCCGAGCTGGGAGGGCTGCTGCGCGACCGAGGCGTACAGCGTGCCGTTCTTGACCGCGGCCAGGCCGTCCGGGGTGCCGTCGAAACCGACCACCGAGACCGACGTACCGGCCTTGGAGCCGAGCGCCTTGATCGCGCCCAGCGCCATCTCGTCGTTGGCGGCGACGACACCCTGGACGTCCGGGTGGGCCTGGAGCAGGTTCGACATCACGTCGAGGCCCTTGGTGCGGTCGAAGTCGGCCGGCTGCTGGGCCACCACCTGGATACCGGGGTAGGCCTTGAGCCCGTTGGCGAAGCCCTGCGCCCGCTCCCGGGCGGCGGAGGTGCCGGGCTGGCCCTGCAGGATCACGATCTTGCCCTGCCCGCCGAGCTTCTCGGCGATCGTCTTCGCCGCCAGCTCGCCGCCCCTGACGTTGTCGGAGGCGATCAGGGTGTCGGTCTTGGCGTTGTTGACGCCCCGGTCGACGGCGATGACGGGGATGTCCGCCTTGTCGGCGGCCTTCACGGAGTTGCTCGCCGCGTCCGAGTCCACCGGGTTGACGATGATCGCGCCCAGCCCGGAACTGGTGAAGTTCTGCAACTGGTTGGCCTGCTGCGAGGCGTCGTTCTGGGCGTCCGTGACGGTCAGGTCCACGCCCAGCTTCTTCGCCTCGGCCTCGGCGCCGGACCGGATCTGCACGAAGAACGGGTTGTTCAGGGTGGACAGCGACAGCCCGACCTTCGGCGTGCCGGACCCGGAGCCCGTGTGCAGGAGGGAGGTGGCGGCCGCCAGCGCCACGGTGATGACCACCGCGAGCGCGTACGTCCCGGCCTGCTTCCCCTTGCTCCCGCCGATCCGGGGCGCCGCCGGGGTGGCCCCGGCCTTGCGGCGCATGGTGTCGAGGAGCACCGCGAGCGCGATCACCACACCGATGACGACCTGCTGCCAGAACGCCGACACGTTGAGCAGGTTGAGGCCGTTGCGCAGCACCGCGAGGATCAGCGCGCCGATCAGCGTCCCGGACGCCTTGCCCGTGCCGCCGGCCAGCGAGGCGCCGCCGATGACGACCGCGGCGATCGCGTCGAGTTCGTAGCCGTTGGCTGCCTGCGGCTGCGCGGAGGACAGCCGGGCGGCCAGCACGATGCCCGCGACGGCCGCGAACAGCCCGGACAGCGCGTAGATGGCGAGCTTCTGCCGCGACACCCGCAGCCCGGACAGCCGGGCGGCCTCCTCGTTGCCGCCGATCGCGTACATGGAACGGCCGATGTAGGTCCGGCCGAGCACGAAGGCCGCGATCAGCCCCATGACGATCATGACGAGGACCGGCACCGGCAGCCAGCCGCCGAGCGTGTCACCGAGGTGCGAGACCGAGTCGGGGAAGGCGATCGGGGAGCCCCCGGAGATCACCAGCGACAGACCGCGCGCCACCGACAGCATCGCGAGCGTCGCGATGAACGAGGGCAGCCTGCCGTACGCGACGAGGAACCCGTTGACGAGTCCGGCCGCGACACCGGTCAGCACCGCGAGGACCACCGCGATGACGACCGGCACCCCGTTCTGGGTGGCGCTCCACGCCAGCACGGTCGCCGACAGGGCCGCGACCGAGCCCACCGACAGGTCGATGCCCGCCGAGACGATCACGAAGGTCACGCCGAAGGCGAGGATGGCCGTCACGGCCGCCTGGACGCCGACGTTCAGCAGGTTGTCGGTGGTCAGGAAGTCCCCGGACAGCGCCGACATGGCGATGACGAGGACGATCAGCGCGGTGAGCGCGCCGTTGTCGAGGAGCAGCCGGCGTACGCCACCGGCGCCCGTAGTGCTGCCCTTGAGCGTGTCAGTGGCCACGAGCGGCCTCCTTGTCGGTCGTGGTGGGGTTGCTGACGGCGAGCGCCATCACGGCGTCCTGGGTGGCCTCGTCCGCGGTCAGTTCGCCCGCGAGGCGGCCCTGGGCCATCACCAGCACCCGGTCGCTCATGCCGAGCACCTCGGGCAGATCGCTGGAGATCATCAGTACGGCGGCCCCGGCGGCCGTCAGCTCGTTGATCAGTTGGTAGATCTCGACCTTGGCGCCGACGTCGATGCCGCGGGTCGGCTCGTCGAGGATCAGCACCTTGGTGTCGGCGAGCAGCCACTTGCCGATGACGACCTTCTGCTGGTTGCCGCCGGACAACGTGCGCACGTGCTGGCCGAGGCCCGCCATCCGGACGCCCAGCTGCCCGGCGATCCGCTCGGCTGCGGCATGCTGCGCCCTGAGATCGACGATCCCGGCCCGGGTCGCCCTGCGCAAGGTCACCAGGCCCAGGTTCTCCTCGACGGAGGCGTCCAGGACCAGCCCCTGCCCCTTGCGGTCCTCGGGGACGAGCCCGATCCCGGCGGACATCGCCGCGTTCACGTCGTGCCGCCGCAGCGCCGTACCGGAGACCTTCACGGTCCCCTGGTCATAGGGGTCGGCGCCGAACACGGCCCGTACCACCTCCGTACGGCCCGCGCCCACCAGGCCCGCGACGCCGACGACCTCGCCGGCGTGCACCTCGAAGCTCACGTCGTGGAAGACGCCGTCCCGGGTCAGGCCCTCGACGGTGAGCAGCGCGGCACCGGTCTCGGCCCGCTCGCGCGGGTACTGCTGCTCGATGGAGCGCCCGACCATCAGCCGGACCAGCTCGTCCTCGGGGGTGGCGGCGGGCACCTGGCCCACGCTCTTCCCGTCCCGGATCACCGTCACCCGGTCTCCCAGGGCGGCGATCTCCTCCAGGTGGTGCGTGATGAAGACGATCCCGACGCCGTCCGCGCGCAGCCGGCGCACGATCGCGAAGAGCTTCTCCACCTCCTCGGAGGTGAGCACCGCGGTCGGCTCGTCCATGATGAGCACCCGCGCGTCCAGGCTGAGCGCCTTGGCGATCTCCACCATCTGGAGCCGGGCGATCCCGAGTTCCCTGACCCGTGCCCGCGGTGACACGTCGACCCCGACCCTGCGCAGCAGGACCTCGGCGTCGGCCTCCATCCGCTTGCGGTCGATCACCCCGAAGCGGCGCGGCTGCCGGCCCAGGAAGATGTTCTCGGCGACCGTGAGATCCGGTACGAGGTTGAACTCCTGGTAGATCGTCGCGATCCCGAGGCGCTCGGAGTCCTGCGCGCCGTGGATGCGCACCTCCTCGCCGTCGGCCAGGATCCGCCCCGCGTCGGGCGTGTAGGCGCCGGAGAGCATCTTGATGAGGGTGCTCTTGCCCGCGCCGTTCTCGCCGAGGAGTACGTGCACCTCGCCGCGGCGCAGATCGAAGTCGACCCCGTCGAGCGCGATCACGCCCGGGAAGGACTTCCTTATGCCCTCGATGCGCAGCAACTCGTCCTGGTTGCTCACGACTGGCTCCTGTTCTGAACGTTCTGGTCCCGGTCCTCGCCGCACGAACTGCGGACGACGAGCCGGGCGGGGAGGGTCACGGACTGCGGAGGCCGGCCCTCGATACGGTCGACCAGCGCCCGTACGGCGGCGCGCCCCAGGTCGCCGGTGGGCTGGGCGATCGCCGTGACGGGCGGGTCGGTGTGCACGAACCACGGGATGTCGTCGAACGCGGCCAGCGCCACGTCGTCCGGCACCCGCAGGCCGCGCGCCCGGACCGCGTCCAGCGCGCCGAGCGCCATCAGGTTGTCGGCGGCGAAGATCACCTCGGGCGGCGCGGGCAGGTCGAGGAAGCCCTCGGTGACCCGCCGGCCGCTCTCGGCCTGGAAGTCGCCCTGGCCTATGTAGCTCTCGGGGAGCGGGACGCCGTACTCGGCGAGGGCCTCCCTGAAGGCCCGCACCCGCTCGCTGCCGGTGGTGGTGGCCGCCGGCCCGGCGATGATCGCGAGCCGCCGGTGCCCCAGCCCGTGCAGGTGCGCCACCAGGTCCCGGACGGCGGCCCGGCCGTCCGAGCGGACCACCGGCACGTCGACGCCCGGGATCCACCGGTCGACGAACACCATCGGCGTGCCGCCGCGCGCCGCCTCCAGCATCAGCGGCGAGCCGCCGTCGGTGGGGGAGACGAGCAGCCCGTCGATCCGGCGGTCGAGCAGGGTCCGCACGTGGTGGTCCTGGAGCTCGGGCCGTTCGTCGGCGTTGCCGATGATGACGCTGTAGCCGAGGGCGCGGGCCGCCTCCTCCACGGAGCGGGCCAGCTCGGTGAAGTACGGGTTGAGCACGTCGCTGATGACCAGGCCCAGGGTGCGGGTCTGGTCGGTGCGCAGGGAGCGGGCGACGGCGTTCGGGCGGTAGCCCAGCGCCGCGACGGCGGCCAGCACCCGGGTTCGGGCGTCGTCGCTGACCGACGGATGGTCGTTCAGGACGCGCGACACCGTGGCGACGGAAACCCCGGCCGCGGCAGCGACGTCCTTGATGCTCGCCATCGCCGCTCCACCTCCTCGTGGAATCGATTACACGACTGCGTGTAGGGAGGATTGGAATCGATTACACGGGGATCGGGCAAGGGCTCGGAGATGGCCGAAATCCAATCGTGACCGAAGGGGGAGCCGGGCGGGCCGACTCACGCGCGGCCCGACCTGGGGATTTCCGGGCAGGCCCCGGGCGGGGACAACGATGCCGCCGGCCTCGGCCGAGCGAGTGGACGCGCCCGCGTCCGCGGCGAGAAGGGGATCCCCCGGGGCGGACGCCCCCTCGACGCCGCAGCCTGACCAACCGCGCACCGCGGCCCCCGGGCGTCGAAGGGGGCAAGCTCAGGAAAGGACAGCAACCGCAAGTTCAGGAAAGGACAGCAACCGAAGGACGGCTCAGGAGGCGGACGGTTCGATCTCCCCCGCAAAGACGATGACCTGGTCGATGAGGCTCCGGCGCAGATGGACGACGTCCGTTCCCGCCAGGCAGGGGCCTCCGTCCGGCGTGGTGAAGACCCACTGGTACCGGGCCCACTCGTCAGGCATGTCCACCGCCGAGCAGCGCACCATCGTGCCGGTCCCCGCCGGGTGGCGCCGGATGTCAAGCACGAACCGCTCGACCGCCGCGATTCCTTCGCAGCGACCCAACGGCCCCCAGAAGACCACGTCCGAGGTCAGGGCCTGGGAGAGCAGAGCAGTCACATAGCTGTCGTCAGAGGCGTTGAACGCGGAGATGAACGTGTCGATCGCGGAGCGTGCAATCTCTTCCTGCATGCCCCAGTAATACCAGCCGTTTCGCGTGCGCTTGTCGCCAAGGAGCTCGGCGACGGGCCGGTTGCCGGGTCGGGCAGGAGGCTCACCAGCGCACCGCGGTGAAGTCCACCGGGCGGGGCGGGAGTTCCCGCGTGCGGGCCGCCAAGTTCCGTACCCGGGCGGCCATGTCCGCGCGGGACAGACGGCGGCGGTCGCCGTGCCCCGGCAGCAGCCACTCGAAGCGCAGCCGGTCGGCGGCCCGGGCCAGCGAGGCGGCCAGTTCGCGGATGGAGTACCAGGTGACGCTGTCCACCACCTCGATGTCCGCGGTCGTGCGCGACCAGTAGAAGCTGTCGCCGCTGAAGCAGCACCGCTCGTCGGCCAGGTAGACCACGCTGCCCCGGGTGTGCCCGGGAAAGGGGAGGGCGAGGACACCGGCGCCGATCTCGGCCGGCTCGGTGCCGCGCAGCACCCGGTCGGCGTCCGGGGCGGCGTCGAGGTCGCCCTCGTGGATCCAGAGCCGGGCACCGAACCGGTCGGCGTAGCGACGGCCGTGCGCGGCGTGGTCGCGGTGGGTGAGGAGTACCTCGGTGACGGGACCGGACGCCTCGTAGCGGGCGGCGAGCACGGGGCTCCAGCGGGGGGTGTCGATCATCATCGACGTGCCGTCGGGGCGGCGCAGCAGGTAGGAGTTGGCGCCGGCGGTGTGCGGGGAGTTGTGCCCGCACAGCAGCACGGTGCCGGTACCGGTGCCGGCACCGTCGTCCAGCGGCATGGGGAACGGATCCCGGGCCGGGTCCAGCCGCCCGCCCGGGGGCCGGACCGACCGGGTGGGGCAGGCGTGCGCCGCCGCGT
The DNA here is from genome assembly GCF_040703965.1 of Streptomyces sp. NPDC006655. Classification (NCBI taxonomy): domain Bacteria; kingdom Bacillati; phylum Actinomycetota; class Actinomycetes; order Kitasatosporales; family Streptomycetaceae; genus Streptomyces; species Streptomyces sp. NPDC006655. The sequence goes on from NZ_JBEYJU010000004.1 coordinate 80,365, forward strand.
GCAACCGTGCCGCCTCCGCCTCGTCGCGCGGCTGGCGCAGTACGGCCGAGCGCCCCGCCACCTCCGCGACGAGCCCCGGGGCGAGCTGCCGCGCGACATCGCAGTTCGTGCAGCGTCCGTCCACCCGCCAGCCGTCCGCGGCCTCTTCGTTCCCCATGGCCCCGTCCTCCTCCGCTCCCGTACCGCCGGTCACCTCAGGGGTACCCCCGGCGGGGCGGAAAGCGGAAGGGGGTCAGGATCTGGTGATCGCGGCAAGGGGCTGCTCTGCCGGGGACGTCCCACGGCCGCTCACATGGGCTTCGGCTTGAAGACCGCGAAGGTGGCGCCCTGCGGGTCGGCTACCACGGACATGCGGCCGGCCATCATCTCGAACGGCGGTGCGATGACCGTGCCGTTCCGCTTGACCAGGGCGTCCACGGTCGAGTCGACGTCGTCGACCGCGAAGTAGGTCAGCCAGTGCGGGGGTACGCCGGGCCGGTCGTCGCCGAGCCGGGCGGCGCCGCCGACGCCCCGGCCGCCGACGTTCAGCGACCAGTAGGTCCCGTCGGCACCCTCCATCGGCTGGATCTCGATGCCGAAGACCTCGCCGTAGAAGCCGGTGGCGCCGGGTACGTCACTGGTGTTCAGCTCGTTCCAGATCAGCGCGCCCGGCTCGTTGACCACTCCGGCGCCGTGGAACTCGCCCGGCTGCCACACCCCGAAGACCGCGCCCTGCGGGTCGGCGGCGATCAGCATCCGGCCGATGTCGCCGACGTCCATCACCGGGGCGATCAGGGTGCCGCCCGCCGAGACGATCGCGTCCTGGGTGGCCTGTGCGTCGGTGCTGGCCAGGTAGGTGGTCCAGACGGTCGGCGGCTCCGGCTGCCCCTCGGGCGCCATGGCCGCGCCGATGCCGGCCACCGGCTTGCCGTGCAGCGTACAGACCGCGTACCCGCCGAAGTCGGCCCCGCCGACCTCGCCCTGCCAGCCGAACAGGTCACGGTAGAAGTCCAGCGCCGCCTGCTGGTCCTGCGCCATCAGATCGACCCAGCACGGGGTGCCGGTCGCGTACGGAGTGGTGATCTCGGGCATCTGCAGCTCTCCCTGCGCGCGAAGAAGTTCCCCCGCGAAAAGGTTCCCCGCCGCCACCTTCACCGCCCTGGCCGGATTCCGCCACCCGAGCCACCGGGGTCTTACCGGAGGCTCACCGGGGGCGGTACGGAGGTCCCCTCGCGAGTTTCACGCTCGCTGCGACCCAACGGCCTCCAGAAGACCACGTCCGAGCTGGGACCGGCCCCGGGAGGCCCTCTTCATCGAAGGCCACTCGTACGCCCACCCTCGGATCTCCGTTCCCAATCCTCCGCCGGCAGAGATCCAGATCGGCGGTGAGACCCTCCACCTCGCCCGCTACGGCACCAGAGGAGCCCCCTACAGCCGCATGCCACCTCCCGTGGAACGGACCCCCGAGCCCCGAGCCCTGATCCATCGGCCTGGCAGTCGTTCCGGCGAACGCCGACGCCGGCTGCCTTGAGCGTGGTTCAGAGACCTGATCCGACAGCACGTCAGGTGCGCCTGGGCCTTGAGTCGCGCAGGCTCCGTGAGGCGGCCGGCATGACCGGTGCGCAGGCAGCTGCCCTTCTCGGGGCGAGCAGGGTTCAGATCAGCCACGTCGAGCTGGGGCTCACAGGCGTGAGCGAGGCCGCGCTGCGCATGCGGGTCAGTGACCGTGCTCCTGCGCGGGCTCAACTCATCTGACTCCTGGAGCAGTTCGAAGCGGATGGCATCACCCTGCGGGTCATCCCTTTCGACCTGGACGGCTTCGCCGTGGCGTCGAGCACGATGACGTACGTGGGCGGGCCTGTGCCGAAGTTGGACACGGTCTCGCGTGATGCTCCCCATGGCTCGGTCTTCCTTGATTCCGAGGCCCAGCTCAACACCTGTCGAACACGCTTCCATAGGTGTAGGCGCCACCCCCGTCGTCGCAGCCGCGCGGTCCGCTCCACGAGCTGCGCCACATCTGTGTCCGCAGCTTCTGCGAGCCGAACGGGGCGCTACGAGGGTCAGGCCGAGTTGGAGGCGAGTGCGGCGAGAATGGCCTTGGTGCCCTTCCGGTAGAAGGAGAGGTACGAGATCGAGCTGGTCAGTTCGATCTTCTGACCATCCGCGTCCCTCAGCTTCAGTCGGCGCGACAGGCCCCACCACTTGACCTGGCTGGTGGTGGTGGCCCGGTTCATACGGAGGAGCTCACGCTCGGGTTCGTATCCCCAGCCCGGGAGGGACAGCAGGTGTATGGACGTCGCGGTGACGGCGACGACCATGCGTACGGTCACCCCCTGGGAATTGGCGTTGACCCGACGGGCCGCGCGGATCCCGATCACGGCGAGCACTCCGTCGGTGAGCCCGTCGGCGTCCAGGATGGAGGCCACGGTGCTCGACGCGACGCCCCCCACCGCCAGGCCCAGATAGTCGTCCTGGAGACCGAAGATGCCGACCGCCTCGATCGGCTCCTCCAGCTTGAGGACTCGCTGGGACCGCTCGGCAAGGGTGACCAGGTTGATTCTCATGTGATGCCTTCTTCCGGGGACGGGAAAGTCGCGACCATGCCGAGGAGGGCCCGAGCCGACACCACGGCGACACCGAGAAGGCGTCAAAGGGTGCTGGTGGGGCGTGAATTGACGTCCCGTCGGTGGACTCGCTGAGCGGGCGCCGCAGGAACGCTCCGGCAGCATAGGACGGGGCGCTGGGGGCGCGGATCCTTCGTATCGGCGTCCTTTTCTCCTTCCGTGGAAGGGGTGGGACGGGCTCCGGACACCTTCCTCAGGACAGGTGCGACGGCCCTCCGGGACACCGGTTCGGCGTGGTTATAGTTCGGGCCGTGAGGACGCCTTGGCCGGCAGCGGTCTGCGACTGGGTGGGGGTGCCGCGGTCGACGGCGAGGGACACCGGCATCGCCCTGCTTGTCATGCTCCTTTCGTTCTGGGATGCCCACGGCAACGCTCTCGGCGCCCCCGCGTCGTCGACATGGACGGCGTGGCGGTGTGCGTGCGCCGTGATCGGCTGCGGTTCTCTCGTCCTGCGCGAGCGCCTGCCTCTGACGGTTCTGGGCGTTTCCCTGGCCGCCGACCTTCTGGCGCAGTTGTCGCGCAGCGGCGGGCGGGTGGATTCCTACGCCGTGCTTCTCGCGGCCGGGAGCGCGGCGTCGAACGTCGGCGTCACCCCGGTCAGCACCCCGTTCTACATCGCGGCGACGCTCGCGGAGTCCTTCGCGATGCGCCCCCTGCCCGGGGCGACCCGGGCGGCGGCCGTCTGCGCGGTGTTCCAGCTCGTGATCATGGCGGGGCTGCGGACCGGGATCCGCCGGGAGCGCGCTCAGCGCACCCGGGAGCATGTGGAGCGGCTGTACGAGCGCAGTGCCGCCGCGGCCCGGCAGCATGCCCTGCTCATGCGTACCGCGGCCGCGGAGGAGCGCCTGCGGGTGGCACGCGAGGTGCACGACGTGCTGGCCCACACCATCAGCGTGGTCGTGATCCAGGCCACGGCGGCGGCCGACGGCTTCGAGCGCAGTCCGGTCCGCGCCAAGGCCGCGGTGGAGGCCATCGGAGATGTGTCCCGCCAAGCCCTCAAGGACCTGCGCTCACTGCTCGACGCCCTCCACGACGACTCCGACGCGCCCGCTTCCCCGGCCGCTTCTTCCCCGGCCGCTTCCTCGCCCACCGGCACGCCCCGGACGCCCTCGCACGGTGACACCGACCTGTCGGGGCTCCTGCCCATGATCGACCATGTCAGGGCCACCGGTCTGGCCGTCGAACTCGATGTCGTCCAGCCCGTTCCGGCGCTGCCGCCGGCGGTCGCCCTGGCCGCCTACCGCGTGGTCCAGGAAGCCCTCACCAACACGCTGCGCCATGCCCACGCCCGTCGCGCCGTCGTCAGCGTCGTTCACCGGCACTCCGCGGACGACCCGGACGGCGGCGTCCTGGTCGTCGAGGTCATCGACGACGGCTGGGGCCTGCTGGGGGGCGCGCCGGTCTCGCCCTCGCTCGCGGGGAGCGGACGGGGACTGACCGGCATGGCCGCCCGGGTACACGCCCTGGGCGGCACGGTCGCTTCGGGCAACCGCGAAGCGGGCGGCTTCCAGGTGAGCGCCCGCATACCGGTGGGTGCCGCCGCTGCTTCCGCCTTCACGGCGGAAGAACAGGGCGTCTGTCCGGCCGGCGGACAGGACACCTCCACGACCCAAGGCCGCCAGGGCGTTTCTGCGCCCGAGAATCGACCGTCGGACCCGCCCGATTCCCCGAAGACAGGTGACGCGACATGCTCCGAGTGCTGATCGTCGACGACCAGGAGCTGGTCCGTACCGGTTTCCGGATGATTCTGGAGGCCCGGGACGACTTCGACGTCGTCGGTGAGGCCTCCGACGGGGGCCAGGCCATAGCCCTGAGTGAAACCCTGCGGCCCGACGTGGTCGTGATGGACATTCGTATGCCCGTCGTCAACGGCATCGACGCCACCCGGGCCATCGCGGCGTCCGGCGCCGCCACGAAGATCCTCGTCCTGACCACCTTCGACACCGACGAGAACGTGCACGCAGCCATCCAGGCGGGCGCGAGCGGCTTCCTCCTGAAGGACACCCGGGCCGACCAGTTCGCCGACGCCGTCCGCACGGTCGCCGCGGGACACGCCGTCATCGCACCCACCGCGACCAAGCGGCTGCTCGACCATGTCGCACGGGCCACACCTCCAGGTGCGCCGCGCAACCTCGACAGGCTCGACGTACTGACCCGGCGCGAGCGTGAAGTCCTGGTCCACGTCGCCGAAGGACGCTCCAACGCGCAGATCGCGGCGGAACTCCACCTCAGCGAGACCACCATCAAGACCTACGTCTCGGCCATCCTGCACAAACTGCACCTGCGGGACCGCATTCACGCCGTCATCACCGCATACGACTGCGGCCTGGTCCCCACCAGCCGCTGACCGGCCGACGGGGCCATGGGGAGAGTTCCGACTGTCAGTCCGCACCAGTACCGTCGGATCATGGCTGACCAGACGGGGACCCCCGGCGGCGAACGGCGGCTCGCCACCCTCGAAGGCGTACTCGAACGCATCACCTACGCCAATGAGGACAACGGCTACACCGTGGCCCGTGTCGACACCGGCAGGGGCGCCGGCGACCTGCTCACGGTCGTCGGCGCGCTGCTCGGTGCCCAGGTGGGGGAGTCCCTGCGGATGGAGGGGCGCTGGGGGTCGCACCCGCAGTACGGCAAGCAGTTCACCGTCGAGAACTACACGACGGTGCTGCCGGCCACGGTGCAGGGGATCCGGCGGTACCTGGGATCGGGGCTGGTCAAGGGGATCGGGCCGGTGTTCGCGGACCGGATCACGCAGCACTTCGGGATCGACACCCTCCGGATCATCGAGGAGGAGCCGAAGCGGCTGATCGAGGTGCCCGGACTCGGGCCGAAGCGGACGAAGAAGATCGCCGACGCCTGGGAGGAGCAGAAGGCGATCAAGGAGGTCATGCTCTTCCTCCAGACCGTGGAGGTGTCCACGTCGATCGCGGTGCGGATCTACAAGAAGTACGGGGACGCCTCCATCTCCGTCGTGAAGAACCAGCCCTACCGGCTCGCCGCCGACGTCTGGGGCATCGGGTTCCTCACCGCCGACAAGATCGCCCAGTCGGTGGGGATCCCGCACGACAGCCCGGAGCGGGTGAAGGCCGGGTTGCAGTACGCGCTGTCCCAGTCCGCCGACCAGGGCCACTGCTACCTCCCCGAGGAGCGGCTCATCGCCGACGCGGTCAAGCTGCTCCAGGTCGACACCGGTCTCGTCATCGACTGCCTCGCCGAGCTGGCGGCGCAGCCCGAGGACGGGGAGGACCCGGGCGTCGTACGGGAGCGGCTCCCCGGTCCCGGCCCGGACGCCGAACCCGTCACCGCCGTCTACCTGGTCCCCTTCCACCGTGCCGAAGTCGCCCTCGCCGCCCAGCTGGTGCGGCTGCTGCGGACCGGCGACGACCGGATGCCCGCGTTCCGTGACGTCGCCTGGGACAAGGCGCTGGCCTGGCTGAGGGACCGCACCGGCGCCGACCTCGCCCCCGAGCAGGAGGCGGCCGTCCGGCTGGCCCTGACGGAGAAGGTGGCCGTGCTGACCGGCGGGCCGGGCTGCGGCAAGTCGTTCACGGTCAGGTCGATCGTGGAGCTGGCGCGGGCGAAGAAGGCCAAGGTGGTGCTCGCCGCCCCCACCGGCCGTGCCGCCAAGCGGCTCGCCGAGCTGACCGGTGCCGAGGCGTCGACCGTCCACCGCCTGCTGGAGCTCAAGCCCGGCGGGGACGCGGCCTACGACCGGGACCGGCCCCTGGACGCCGACCTGGTCGTGGTCGACGAGGCCTCGATGCTGGACCTCCTGCTCGCCAACAAGCTCGTGAAGGCCGTACCGCCCGGCGCGCACCTCCTCTTCGTCGGGGACGTGGACCAGCTGCCCAGCGTCGGGGCCGGAGAGGTGCTCCGGGACCTGCTCGCCGACGACAGCCCGGTCCCGGCCGTCCGCCTCACCCGGGTCTTCCGGCAGGCCCAGCAGTCCGGCGTGGTCACCAACGCGCACCGGATCAACGCGGGTCAGCAGCCCGTCACCGACGGCATGAAGGACTTCTTCCTCTTCGTGGAGGACGAGACGGAGGAGGCGGGCCGGCTCGCGGTCGACGTGGCCGCCCGCCGTGTTCCGGCCAGGTTCGGGCTCGATCCCCGGCGGGACGTGCAGGTGCTCGCGCCGATGCACCGCGGGCCCGCCGGGGCCGGGGTGCTCAACGGGCTGCTCCAGCAGGCCATCACCCCGGCCCGCCCCGGCCTCGCCGAGAAGCGGTTCGGCGGGCGGGTCTTCCGGGTCGGCGACAAGGTCACCCAGATCCGCAACAATTACGACAAGGGGGAAAACGGTGTCTTCAACGGCACCGTGGGCGTGGTCACCTCGCTCGATCCGGTCGACCAGCGCCTGACGGTGCTGACCGACGAGGACGAGGAGGTGCCGTACGAATTCGACGAACTGGACGAACTGGCCCATGCCTACGCGGTGACCATCCACCGTTCACAGGGAAGTGAATATCCCGCGGTGGTGATCCCCGTCACCACCGGGGCGTGGATGATGCTCCAGCGGAACCTGCTCTACACGGCGGTCACCCGCGCCAAGCAGCTGGTCGTCCTCGTCGGTTCGCGCAAGGCGATCGGCCAGGCGGTGCGCACGGTGTCGGCAGGTCGGCGCTGTACGGCACTGGACTTCCGGCTCGCGACGGCCCGCCTCGCGAAAAATGATCGATCAAATGAGTCGTGAAGGTCACAAGGCACTTCCAGATGGGGGGACAAGGGGGCAGGATGAGCAGGTTGGCGGCACTGAGTGCCGCCGATAGGCCCAATGGTCGACCCCGAGTGCACTCTCCTGAGCCAAATGGGGGATGGTAGAGACAGTCAGGGCACCTCGAAGATGAGGCACTACGTCGGTGAGGGAAGACGTGAGCGACAACTCAGTAGTACTGCGGTACGGCGACGGCGAGTACACCTACCCGGTGGTCGACAGCACCGTCGGCGACAAGGGCTTCGACATCGGGAAGCTCCGGGCCCAGACCGGTCTCGTGACCCTGGACAGCGGCTACGGCAACACCGCTGCCTACAAATCCGCCGTCACCTACCTCGACGGCGAGGCCGGCATCCTCCGGTACCGCGGCTACCCGATCGAGCAGCTGGCGGAGCGCTCCACCTTCCTCGAGGTGGCGTACCTGCTGATCAACGGCGAGCTGCCCACCGTGGACGAGCTCACCACGTTCAAGACCGAGATCACGCGGCACACCCTGCTGCACGAGGACGTCAAGAACTTCTACCGGGGCTTCCCGCGTGACGCCCACCCGATGGCCATGCTGTCGTCGGTCGTCTCGGCGCTGTCCACCTTCTACCAGGACAGCCACAACCCGTTCGACGAGAAGCAGCGCGACCTCTCCACCATCCGCCTGCTCGCCAAGCTTCCGACCATCGCCGCGTACGCGTACAAGAAGTCGGTCGGCCACCCGTTCGTCTACCCGCGCAACGACCTCTCCTACGTGGAGAACTTCCTGCGCATGACGTTCTCGGTGCCCGCCCAGGACTACGAGCTGGACCCGGTCGTCGTCTCGGCCCTGGACAAGCTGCTGATCCTGCACGCCGACCACGAGCAGAACTGTTCGACGTCGACGGTCCGGCTGGTCGGCTCGTCCCAGGCGAACATGTTCGCGTCCATCTCCGCCGGCATCTCCGCGCTCTGGGGCCCCCTGCACGGCGGCGCCAACCAGTCCGTGCTGGAGATGTTGGAGGGCATCCAGGCGTCCGGCGGCGACGTCGACTCCTTCATCCGCAAGGTGAAGAACAAGGAGGACGGCGTCCGCCTGATGGGCTTCGGCCACCGGGTCTACAAGAACTTCGACCCGCGCGCCAAGATCATCAAGGCCGCCGCCCACGACGTGCTGTCGGCCCTCGGCAAGTCCGACGAGCTGCTGGACATCGCCCTGAAGCTGGAGGAGCACGCGCTCTCCGACGACTACTTCGTCTCGCGCAGCCTCTACCCGAACGTCGACTTCTACACCGGCCTGATCTACCGCGCCATGGGCTTCCCGACCGAGATGTTCACGGTCCTGTTCGCCCTCGGCCGGCTGCCCGGCTGGATCGCCCAGTGGCAGGAAATGATCAAGGAGCCGGGTTCCCGCATCGGCCGCCCGCGCCAGATCTACACGGGTGTCGTCGAGCGCGACTTCGTCCCGGTCGAGGAGCGCTGACCCGTTCCACCGAGGGGGCGCCGTCCAGCACGGTGCCCCCGCCCCGCGCGCAGCAGAAGGCGCCCTGGAGCACCGGTCCCCCCACGGGCCGGCGACCAGGGCGCCTTCCCGTGTCCCGGTGCGGATTCCCCCCACGGGATCCGGCCGGGCGCTCGGTGTGGCAGCGCCTGAATCGCTGCGTTGAGCACAACGGGCACCGCCCGCCGTACTACGTGTCGTGCTTCCAGTGATGCGGTGCGATCTGCCGGGACCCGTACGGCACGGGAGGGCCGCTCAAAGCTTCCCGACGTACGTGCCCCGGCAACGCATCTCTGAGGAAGTCCCCCAAGACATCCCCAGATGCCAGGTCAGCGCCCCCCAAGACGCTTCTCTGACATCGCCAACTTAGACCTTCGAACCCCTTCGATGGTTACGTTCACATCACTGTGATCTGCGTCTCTTGCATATGTCCGATAGATGCGCAAGAGCCCCGATACAGCGATCGGAGCTCAAGCGTAAGGATGATGCGCGAGCCTTGTGAAGAGCTTATGTGAGGTGCGCGTCGGACTCCAGGGGGACTTCTACATCCAGCGCTGCGAACCCTTGGCGACTTTCACCGAAAGGCGCGCAGCCGCAGGCTGTTGGTCACCACGAACACCGAGGAGAAGGCCATCGCCGCGCCCGCGATCATGGGGTTCAGCAGTCCGGCGGCGGCGAGCGGGAGCGCGGCCACGTTGTAGCCGAAGGCCCATCCGAGGTTGCCCTTGATGGTGGCGAGGGTGCGCCGGGACAGCCGGATCGCGTCCGCCGCCACCCGCAGGTCCCCGCGCACCAGGGTCAGGTCGGCGGCCTCGATCGCCGCGTCCGTCCCCGTGCCCATCGCGAGCCCCAGGTCGGCGGTGGCCAGCGCCGCCGCGTCGTTGACGCCGTCGCCGACCATGGCGACCGTCCGGCCCTCGGCCTGCAACCGCCGCACGACCGCCACCTTCTCCTCGGGCAGCACCTCCGCGAACACGTGGTCCGGGTCGATCCCGACGGCCCGCGCGACCGTCTCGGCCACCGGCCGGTTGTCCCCGGTCAGCAGGACCGGCGTCAGCCCGAGCGCGCGCAGTTCGCGCACCGCCTCGGCGCTGGACTCCTTGACCGCGTCGGCGACCGCGAGGACCCCGCGGGCCGCCCCGTCCCAGCCGACCAGGACCGCCGTACGGCCCTCCCGCTCGGCCCTGGAGCGCGCCGCGGCCAGTTCCTCGGGAACCGGGCCGCTGATCTCGGCGAGCCGCCCCACGGCCACCTCGCGGCCTTCCACCCGCCCGCGTACGCCCCGGCCGGGGACGTTCTCGAAGTCCTCGACGCCGGGCAGCTCCCCGACCCGCTCCGCGGCCCCCGCCGCGATCGCCCGGGCGACCGGGTGCTCGGAGGCGTGTTCGACGGCGCCCGCGAGCCGCAGCACCTCGTCCTCGTCGGCGCCCTCGGCGACGTACACCTCCTGAAGGCTCATCCGCCCGGTGGTCACCGTCCCGGTCTTGTCGAGCACGACGGTGTCGACCCGGCGCGTGGACTCCAGCACCTCCGGGCCCTTGATCAGGATGCCGAGCTGCGCGCCCCGCCCGGTGCCGACCATCAGCGCGGTCGGCGTGGCCAGGCCCAGCGCGCACGGGCAGGCGATGATGAGCACGGCGACGGCGGCCGTGAACGCGGCGGCCGAGTCCCCGGTGGCGCCGAGCCAGACCCCGAAGGTGCCCAGCGCGATCAGCATGACCACGGGCACGAAGACGGCGGAGATCCGGTCGGCGAGCCGCTGCACCTCGGCCTTGCCGTTCTGCGCGTCCTCCACCAGCCGCGCCATCCGGGCCAGTTGGGTGTCCGCGCCGATGCGGGTGGCCTCGACGACCAGCCGCCCGCCCACGTTGACGGTCGCCCCCGTGACGGTGTCGCCTGCGCCCACGTCCACCGGCACCGACTCGCCGGTCAGCATCGACGCGTCGACCGCCGAGGCGCCCTCGACCACGGTCCCGTCGGTGGCGACCTTCTCGCCGGGCCGTACGACGAACCGGTCGCCGACCGCCAGGGACCCCACCGGGACGCGTACCTCGCGGCCGCCGCGCAGGACCGCCACGTCCCTGGCGCCCAGCTCCATCAGGGCCCTCAGGGCCGCCCCCGCCCGGCGCTTGGAGCGCGCCTCCAGATAGCGGCCGAGCAGGATCAGCGCGACGACCCCGGCGGCGACCTCCAGGTAGATCGAGGACGCGCTGTCCGTGCGCGAGACCGTGAACCGGAACGCGTCGTGCATGCCGGCCATGCCCGCGTCGCCGAGGAACAGCGCCCACAGCGACCAGCCGAACGCGGCGAGCGTGCCGACCGAGACCAGCGTGTCCATGGTGGCCGCGCCGTGCCGGGCGTTGGTCCAGGCGGCCCGGTGGAACTGCCAACCGCCCCAGAGGACCACCGGCGACGCCAGGGTCAGCGACAGCCACTGCCAGTTGGCGAACTGCAGCGCCGGGACCATCGCCAGCAGCACCACCGGGGCGGCGAGCAGCGCGGAGACCAGGAGGCGGTGGCGCAGCCCGGCGAGTTCGGGATCCCGGCCGGACGCGGTGGCGGACGCGGCGTCCGGCTCCGGCCGGGCCGGCTCGGGAGGCGCCGGTTCCTCCGCCGTGTACCCGGTCTTCACGACCGTGGCGACCAGATCCGCGACCTGGACCCCCTGGGGGTATGTGACCTTCGCCTTCGCGGTCGCGTAGTTCACGGTGGCCGTGACGCCGTCCATGCGGTTGAGCTTCTTCTCGACGCGGGCGGCGCACGAGGCGCACGTCATGCCGCCGATGAGCAGCTCGACCTCGGCCGTGCCGGCCGTCGGAGGCGGCGGGGCTATCGATGCTTTCGCGGTGGATGCGGTGCCGGTGGTGCTGGTGGTCATGTCCGGACTCCAGACAACGGACCGGACCGTACGGATCCAGTATGAGCTGGTCGGCACGGCCCGGCGGAGAGATGTGTGTCAGACGTGCGTACTGCTGCGCGGGGCTCTCAGACGCGGCCGACGAGCTCGAAGCCCGCCTCGTCGACGGCGGCGCGGACCGCCTCCTCGTCGAGCGGGGCGGCGGACACGACCGTGACCTCGCCGCTGGCCGCGACGGCCGTCACCGAGCTGACGCCGGGGAGCCCGGAGATCTCTGCGGAGACGGAACCCTCGCAGTGTCCGCAGCTCATGCCGGTCACCTTGTAGACGGCGGTCACGGAGCCCGAAGTGTCGGTCTGGGCGGTCATGTCGTTCTCCTCGTCGTGGCGGGTGGGGCCGATGGGGCCCAGGAGGGGACCCCACTCTGTTCACACTATACCCCTAGGGGGTATTTCTCCAAGAGGGGTCCCGGCGCGCCAGCGAGGACACCCAGGCCACCCCCGCCAGGGAGACGAGGATCAGCAGGCCCACCGAGAACAGCGTGAAGAGGTGCTCCTGGGCCGCGGTCGGATGCGTGATGTACCCCTCGGCGAACAGCTCCCTGTGCACCCCGGTACCCACCAGGCGGGCCACCAGCCAGATCGCCACGCCGTGCGTGGCGTCCCACAGGGCGTGCAGCAGGGCGACGCCGAGGAAGCCGCCGACCACCTGGGCGGTGAGCCGGAAGCGGCCGTTCGGGCGACGGAGGGCGAGCAGGACGGCGCCCGCGATCGCGGTCCACAGGCCGTGCCCGAAGGGTGCCAGTACGCCGCGCAGGATCTCCGTCTCGAGCAGCGCCCGCAGGTCGATGCCCTCGGTGGAGACGGCGGCGTTGAACGCGTACCCGGAGCTCTCCAGGGCCGCGAAACCGAAGCCGACGGCCGCGCCGAGCACCAGTCCGGCCCGTATGCCGCGGATCCCGGGCATACGGCGCAGGACGAACGCCAGCGCGCCGAGCTTCACCGCCTCCTCGATCAGGCCGACGCAGACGAACATCCCCCAGGACGGGCGGACGAGGTAGAACTCCATCACCGAGGCGCCCAGCACCCCGAGCGTGCCGCCCGTCAGGAAGCAGCCGAGGATCGCGCTGACGCCGAGGTCGCGGCCGTGCCGCTCGTAGGCCCACAGGACGAAGACGACCGGGACGAGGAAGCTGCCGAGCAGGATCAGCGTCGGCAGCAGCGTGGTGTTCCCCGTCGCGTACGTGACCACCGCGGTCAGCGCCCACAGGGCGAGTCCACCGCCGAGGCAGCGCTTCCACAGGCCCGCGCGGATGCGGGGGTACGGCGGGGGCGGCTGCTGCGGACCCGGGATGCGGGCCCGCGGCCGGCCGGGGGGCGGAGAGTGGGTCACGGCGGGTCCCCTCGTGCTCCCGCGAACGCGATGGCGCTCGCCGGAACCGGTCGATTTACCCGAACTTTAGGCATAAGCCCGGCATGTCGCAGTCCGGGAGCCGCAGGGGAGTGGCCGCCGACCGGGCCGGGTCACGGGAGGCCGGTCACGTGCCGAGCGGTCCGGGCGCCGGGTCCGGTCCGGGCCTGTGGATGCCGGGGCGGGACACCGGTGGCCTCGCTGCTGCCGCCGGGCGGCGCGGGTGCCGCCGCAGGGGGTGGGCCGAATCCGGCGCGGGGCCGCCGTCGCGTGGGCGTGACCGGCCCCGTACGACCTGCGTCGGCCCGGCCGCCGCGGCGCCTACCCTTCGCGCAGTCCCCGAAAGGAGCACGCGCGTATGCGAGCCGTCGTCTTCGACCACTACCGCAGCCCCGCCGAGGTGAGAGAGGTCCCCGATCCGCGCCCGGCGCCCCACGGCGTGGTCGTCCGGGTGGAGGCCACCGGTCTGTGCCGGTCCGACTGGCACGGCTGGATGGGCCACGACCCGGACATCACGCTCCCGCACGTACCCGGCCACGAACTCGCCGGTGTGGTCGAGGCGGTCGGCGCCGGGGTGACCGGCCCGCGCCCCGGCGACCGGGTCACCGTCCCCTTCGTCTGCGCCTGCGGCACCTGCCCGTCCTGCGCGGCCGGCGACCAGCAGGTCTGCGAACGCCAGACCCAGCCCGGCTTCACCCACTGGGGCTCCTTCGCCCAGTACGTGGCGCTGGACCACGCGGACGTGAACCTGGTGGGGATCCCGGAGGACATGTCGTACGCGACGGCCGCCTCCCTCGGCTGCCGCTTCGCCACCGCCTTCCGCGCGGTGGTGCAGCAGGGCAGGGCCGCGGCGGGGGAGTGGGTGTCGGTGTACGGCTGCGGAGGCGTCGGCCTGTCGGCGGTGATGATCGCGGCGGCCTGCGGGGCGCGGGTCGTCGCGGTCGACGTCTCGGCCGGGGCGCTGGACCTGGCGAGGGAGTTCGGCGCGGCCCACTGCGTGAACGCGGCGGACACCGAGGACCCGGCGGCGGCCGTCCGCGACCTCACCTCAGGCGGCGCCCACCTCTCCCTGGACGCCCTCGGCTCCCCGGCCACCGCGGCCGCCTCGGTCACCTCGCTGCGCCGCCGCGGCCGGCACGTCCAGGTGGGCCTGCTGCCGTCCCCGGAGGGCACCACGCCGGTACCGCTGGCGCGGGCGATCGCCCTGGAACTGGAGCTCCTGGGCAGTCACGGCATGGCCGCCCACGCCTACCCCGCCCTCCTCGGCCTGGTCGGCGCCGGCACCCTCCGCCCCGACCTCCTGATCGCCAGGACGATCACCCTGGACCAGGCCCCGCAGGCCCTGGCGGCGATGGACACGGCTCCGGCCGCGGGGGTGACGGTCGTCGAGCCCTGGTCCTGACGCGCGCGCCCCGCCGCTCGGCGGGCGGGGCTCCGGCGCGGGGGGAGCGGTTCAGAGGTCTCTGCGGCCCCGGTTGCCCGGGCGGGAGGCGACCCAGGCGCGGACCGTGTCCGCGTACCAGTAGGGTTTGCCGCCCTCGACATGGTCGGGCGGCGGGAGCAGCCCGTGTTTTCGGTAGGAGCGGACGGTGTCGGGCTGCACGCGGATGTGCGCAGCGATCTCCTTGTACGACCAGAGCCTTCGGTCGGTCATGGGACGCACCTCCCTGCGCGCACCGCGGGGGCGACCGGAGGCGGTCGCCGGGGGGAACCGGGCGCGGCGCTGGCGATCACAAAGCCTGTGCCCGGTGAACGACGCAGAGTGACTGTCCGCAAGCGGCTGTCGTCCTGGTGTGACCGACAACCCGCGTATGCGTGACATGTGTGACACACCGGGGGCGGTTGTGACAGAGCCGGGGCAAAGGCGCACGTCGACCCGCGGCGGGTCGGGTTGACACGGGCCGTCCGGCCCCCCGTTTCCCGCACGACTCGCATCCTGTCGTCCGAATGTCCGGACAAAGCATTGACACGACGTCCCGCGCAGGGCTACAAACCACGGGAGAGCCGTGACGAAGGGATGCCGATGGCGTACGACCTGATCACCATGGGGCGGATCGGGGTGGACCTCTATCCGCTCCAGACCGGTGTCCCGCTCGCCCAGGTGTCGTCCTTCGGCAAGTTCCTCGGCGGGTCGGCGACGAACGTCGCGGTGGCCGCCGCCCGCCTCGGCCGCAGCACCGCCGTCATCACCCGCACCGGCGACGACGCCTTCGGCGCCTACCTGCACGAGGCACTGCGCGACTTCGGCGTGGACGACCGCTGGGTCACCCCGGTCCCCGGGCTGAACACCCCCGTCACCTTCTGCGAGGTCTTCCCGCCGGACGACTTCCCGCTGTACTTCTACCGCCAGCCCAAGGCCCCGGACCTGGAGATCGACGCCCACGAACTGGACCTCGACGCCGTCCGGGACGCCGGGATCTTCTGGGTCACCGGCACCGGCCTGAGCGAGGAGCCCAGCCGCACGGCGACCCTCGCGGCCCTCGCCCACCGCGCCAAGTCGGGCACCACCGTCTTCGACCTGGACTGGCGGCCGATGTTCTGGGCGGACCCGGACGTGGCCCGCCCCTTCTACACCGAGGCGCTCAAGCACACCACCGTCGCCGTCGGCAACCTCGACGAGGTCGAGGTCGCCACCGGCGTCCGCGAACCGCAGGCCGCCGCCCAGGCCCTGCTGGACGCGGGCGTCGAGGTGGCGGTCGTGAAACAGGGACCCAAGGGCGTCCTCGCCGTGAACCGCGACGGCGACCGCGCCGAGGTCCCGCCGCTGCCCGTCGAGGTCCTCAACGGACTCGGCGCCGGTGACGCCTTCGGCGGCTCCCTGTGCCACGGCCTCCTCGCGGGCTGGGACCTGGAGAAGATCATGCGGCACGCCAACGCGGCCGGCGCCATCGTCGCCTCCCGCCTGGAGTGCTCCTCGGCGATGCCGACCGCCGAGGAGATCGCCGCCGCGCTCGCCGCCGGAGCGGTGCGGTGAGGGCCGGCCGCGTCACGGGCGCCCACCACGGGGGCGGCGCCCCCGCCAAGGAGACGACCGTGGACATCGCCGCCCTCGTCCACACCCGTACCCACCACCCCGAGGCGATCGCCGAGGCGGCCGCCCGGCGCGCGCGCCGTCCGCTCCTCAACGAGGACGGCAAGCTGATGATCGTCGCCGCGGACCACCCGGCCCGTGGCGCCCTCGGCGTCGGCGGCGACCGGCTCGCCATGGCCAACCGCGCCGACCTGCTGGAGCGGCTGTGCCTGGCGCTGTCCCGGCCCGGCGTCGACGGCGTCCTCGCCACCGCCGACATCCTGGACGACCTGCTCCTGCTCGGCGTCCTGGACGGCAAGGTCGTCATGGGCTCGATGAACCGGGGCGGACTCCAGGGCGCCTCCTTCGAACTCGACGACCGGTTCACCGGCCACCGCGCCGAGGACATACAGCGTCTCGGGTTCGACGCCGGCAAGCTGCTGCTGCGCATCGACTACGACGACCCGGGCTCGCTCACCACGCTGGAGTCCACCGCGCGCGCCATCGACGACATGGCCGCGCGCCGGCTCCCCGTCTTCGTCGAGCCGTTCATCAGCCGCCGCACCCCCGAGGGGAAGGTCAGGAACGACCTGTCCGCGGAGGCGGTCACCAGGTCCATCGCCATCGCCTCGGGCCTCGGCGGGAGTTCCGCCTACACCTGGCTGAAGGTGCCGGTCACCGCCGACCCGGACGACATGGCGCGGGTCATGGAGACGTCCACGCTGCCCGCGGTCTTGCTGGGCGGCGAGGTCGGGGACGATCAGGACGGCGCCTACGAGAAGTGGCGCGGCGCCCTGCAACTGCCCACCGTGCGCGGCCTGGTGGTCGGCCGCTCACTGCTGTACCCGGCGGATGGCGACGTGGCCGCCGCCGTCGACACCGCCGTTGGACTTCTGTGAGGCCCTGATGACGACCAGCGAGCTGCACCTGAGCAAGGGTTCGACCGCGAACGCCCAGTACGTGCTCGACATCGACCCCAAGCGGGCCGGTTGGGCGCACAGCAGCCTGCGGATCGTCGAACTGGCCCCTGGTGGAACGCATTTGTTCACCACCGGGGACAGCGAGTGGATCGTGCTTCCGCTCCAGGGCGGTTGTACGGTGCGAACAGAGGGACAAGAGTTCCAGATCCTGGGCCGGGAGAGCGTGTTCGGCGGAGTCTCGGACTTCGCGTACGCGCCCCGGGACGCCCAGGTCCAGATCGCCTCCGGCGCGGGAGGCCGCTTCGCCCTGGCAGGAGCGAAGTGCGAGCGACGACTCCCCGCCCGCTACGGCCCCGCGCCGGAGGTCCCCGTCGAAGACCGCGGCAGCGGCACCAGCGCCCGGCAGGTGCGCAACTTCGCCTCCGCGGACGCCTTCGACTGCGACAAGCTGATCGCCGTCGAGGTGATCACGCCCGGCGGCAACTGGTCCTCGTACCCGCCGCACAAGCACGACGAGCACCGGCCCGGCGAGGAGTCGGAGCTGGAGGAGATCTACTACTTCGAGATCGACGGACCGAACGGTATCGGGTACCAGCGCGTATTCCCCTCCCGTGAGGGCGGTACGGACGTCCTCGCCGAGGTCCGCTCCGGCGACGCCGTGCTCGTTCCCGACGGATGGCACGGCCCGTCGATCGCGCAGCCCGGGCACGACATGTACTACCTCAACGTCATGGCGGGGCCGGGCGCGACGCGGGAGTGGCGGATCTGCTTCCACCCGGACCATCTGGAGGGTTACCGATGACGATTCGGCTGACCGTCGCGCAAGCGCTTGTCCGCTTCCTCGCCGTCCAGTTCACCGAACGGGACGGCGAGCGCCGCCGCCTCATCGGCGCCACCTGGGGCATCTTCGGCCACGGCAACGTGGCGGGTCTCGGCCAGGCACTCCTGGAGTACGCGGACGACATGCCGTACCACCAGGGCCGCAACGAACAGGCCATGGTGCACGCGGCGGTCGGCTACGCGCGTCAGTCGAACCGTCTCGCCACGCACGCCGTCACCACCTCCATCGGCCCCGGCGCCACCAACCTGGTCACCGGCGCCGCCCTCGCCACGATCAACCACCTCCCGGTCCTGCTCCTGCCCGGCGACGTCTTCGCCGCCCGCCCCGCCGACCCGGTCCTCCAGCAGCTCGAAGTCCCCTACGCGGCCGACGTGTCCGTGAACGACACCCTGCGCCCGGTGTCGAAGTTCTTCGACCGGATCAACCGCCCCGAACAGCTGATCCCGTCCGCCCTCGCCGCCATGCGGGTGCTCACCGACCCCGTCGAGACCGGCGCCGTGACCCTCGCCCTGCCGCAGGACGTCCAGGCCGAGGCGTACGACTGGCCCGAGGAGTTCTTCGCCGAACGGGTGTGGACCGTACGGCGGCCCGGTGCCGACCGCACCGAACTCGCCGCGGCGGTGACCGCGATCAGGAACGCGCGCCGCCCCGTGATCGTCGCCGGCGGCGGAGTCCACCACAGCCGCGCCGAAGCGGTGCTCGCCGACTTCGCCGAGGCCACCCGCATCCCGGTCGCGTCCACCCAGGCAGGCAAGGGCTCGCTGCGCTGGGACCACCCGCAGGACGTCGGCGGAATCGGCCACACCGGCACCGCCACCGCCGACGAACTCGCCCGCACCGCCGACCTGGTGATCGGCGTCGGCACCCGGTACACCGACTTCACCACGGCCTCCGGCACCCTCTTCGAGAACCCGGACGTCCGCTTCCTCAACCTCAACATCGCGCCCCACGACGGCCACAAGCTGGCCGGGCTGCCCCTGGTCGCCGACGCCCGCAGCGCTCTCACGG
The DNA here is from genome assembly GCF_040703965.1 of Streptomyces sp. NPDC006655. Taxonomy (NCBI): domain Bacteria; kingdom Bacillati; phylum Actinomycetota; class Actinomycetes; order Kitasatosporales; family Streptomycetaceae; genus Streptomyces; species Streptomyces sp. NPDC006655. The sequence goes on from NZ_JBEYJU010000004.1 coordinate 99,196, forward strand.
AGCTGCGCGGGGCCCTGGACGGCCACCGGACCGCCGACTCCTACGTCACCGAGTACACCGAGGACAAGGAGCGCTGGGAGCAGCGCGTCGACGCCTGCTACGAGGCCGACGAACCCGACATCCGGCCGACCCAGCCGCAGATCCTCGGCGTGCTCGACGCCCTCGTCGACGAGACCGACGTCATCGTCAACGCGGCCGGCTCCCTCCCCGGCGACCTGCACCGGATGTGGCGGGCCCGGTCGCACGACCAGTACCACCTGGAGTACGGCTACTCGTGCATGGGCTACGAGATACCGGCCGCCATCGGGGTGAAACTCGCCGCACCGGAGCGCAACGTGTGGGCGCTGGTCGGCGACGGCACGTATCTGATGATGCCCACCGAGATCGTGACCGCCGTGCAGGAAGGGACGGCCATCAAGGTGCTGCTGGTGCAGAACCACGGCTACGCCTCCATCGGCGGGCTGTCCGAGTCGGTGGGCGGCGAGCGGTTCGGCACCGCGTACCGCCTCCCCTCGGACGACGGCACGCTCACGGGCGCCCCGCTGCCCGTCGACCTCGCCGCCAACGCGGCCAGCCTCGGCATGCGGGTGCTGCGCGCGAAGACCGTACGGGACCTGCGCGCGGCGCTGGCCGAGGCGCGGGCCGCCGACGCTCCCACATGTGTCTACGTCGAGACGCAAACGGCAGACACTGTGTCGGGCCCGCCTCCGGCGCAGGCCTGGTGGGATGTACCCGTGGCCGCGACCGCGACCCGATCCGCCGCGGTCAAGGCACGTGAGCTCTACGAACGGCACGTCTCGACCCGACGCCGCCATCTGTGAAGGAGTAACCGGTCATGACGAAGATCGTCAACCACTGGATCGGCGGCAAGTCCGTCGACGGCACGTCGGGCAATTTCGGGCCGGTCACCGACCCGGCCACCGGCGCGGTCACCACGAAGGTCGCGTTCGCGTCGGTCGACGAGGTCGACGCCGCGGTCGCCGCCGCCAAGGACGCCTACCTGAGCTGGGGCCAGTCCTCGCTGGCCAGGCGCACGGAGATCCTCTTCAAGTTCCGCGCGCTGCTCGACGCCAACCGGGACGCCATCGCGGAACTGATCACCGCCGAGCACGGCAAGGTGCACTCCGACGCCCTCGGCGAGGTCGCGCGCGGCCTGGAGATCGTGGACCTGGCCTGCGGCATCAGCGTGCAGCTGAAGGGCGAGCTGTCGACGCAGGTCGCGAGCCGGGTGGACGTCTCCTCGATCCGCCAGCCGCTGGGCGTCGTCGCGGGCATCACGCCGTTCAACTTCCCGGCGATGGTCCCGATGTGGATGTTCCCGATCGCCGTCGCGTGCGGCAACACGTTCGTGCTGAAGCCGTCGGAGAAGGACCCGTCGGCCTCGATCAAGATCGCCGAGCTGCTGGCCGAGGCCGGGCTCCCGGACGGCGTCTTCAACGTCGTGCACGGCGACAAGGTGGCCGTGGACCGCCTCCTGGAGCACCCCGACGTCAAGGCGGTGTCCTTCGTGGGCTCCACCCCGATCGCCCGCCACATCCACTCCACCGCCTCCGCCAACGGCAAGCGCGTGCAGGCCCTCGGCGGCGCCAAGAACCACATGCTGGTCCTCCCGGACGCCGACCTGGACGCGGCGGCCGACGCGGCCGTCTCCGCGGCCTACGGCTCGGCCGGCGAGCGCTGCATGGCGATCTCGGCGGTCGTGGCGGTCGGTGCGATCGGCGACGAGCTGGTGGCGAAGATCCGCGAGCGCGCCGAGAAGATCAAGATCGGTCCCGGCAACGACCCGACGTCCGAGATGGGCCCGCTCATCACGGCCGTCCACCGCGACAAGGTGGCCGCCTACGTGACCGGCGCGGCGGCCGAGGGCGCGGAGGTCGTCCTCGACGGCACCGGCTACACGGTCGAGGGCTTCGAGGACGGTCACTGGATCGGCATCTCGCTGCTGGACAAGGTGCCGACGACCGCGAAGGCGTACACCGACGAGATCTTCGGCCCGGTCCTGTGCGTGCTGCGCGTGGACACCTACGAGGAGGGCGTGGCGCTGATCAACGCCTCGCCGTTCGGCAACGGCACCGCGATCTTCACCCGGGACGGCGGCGCGGCCCGCCGCTTCCAGCTGGAGATCGAGGCCGGCATGGTCGGCGTGAACGTCCCGATCCCGGTGCCGGTGGGCTACCACAGCTTCGGCGGCTGGAAGGACTCGCTCTTCGGCGACCACCACATCTACGGCAACGACGGCACGCACTTCTACACCCGCGGCAAGGTCGTCACCACCCGCTGGCCCGACCCGGCGGACGCCCCCGCGGGCGTCGACCTGGGCTTCCCGCGCAACCACTGAGCGTCGCCGCCCGACCCCGTCGGGGCCGTCCGGATTCCGGACGGCCCCGACTTTTTTTGGCGGCTCACCTTCGGTTCTCGTTTCCATGGGATGAAACGGGTGACTTAAGTTCTTTGCGTTCATGACCTTCGAAAGCAAGGTCATGCGGCGAACGATCTTGATGATTGCGCCGCCTGAGGATTCAACCCTAAGAAAGTGATGTGACGCCGATTGCCTTAAGGGTGCGGAATCCGAAGGTAAACAGCCATTGACGCCATGGTTTTCGTCGGGGTTCCATGCAGCGCAGCCCAACCGCCGGAGGCATCCGCACAAGTCGATCGGAACCGCCGCATGACCGACACGCTCCGCCCTGTCGACAACGCCGTCACCGAGGCGCCCGACAGCCCCCAGACGCTCAAGCGCTCCATCGGAGTGGTAGGCGGCACCCTACTGACCCTCTCCTGCGTCACCCCGGCCTCCACGCTCTTCGTGGTCGTCCCCGACCTGTTCGGCACCCTCGGCACCGCCACCGCCCTCACCATCGCCATCGGCTCCCTCCTCTGTATCGCCGTGGCGTTCTGCTACTCCGAGCTCGGCACGCTCATCCCGAGCGCGGGCGGCGAGTACGCGATGGTGTCCACGATGGCGGGACGCCTGGCAGGCTGGCTGGTCTTCGTGCTGTCCCTGCTCGTCGTGATGATCGTGCCCCCGGTGATCTCGATGGGCACGGCCGACTACCTGGCGCCGATCGTCCACCTCGACCCGGCCATGACCGGCGCGGGCGTGATGCTGCTCGCGACCCTCGCGGGCCTGCTGGACCTGCGCGCGAACGCCTGGATCACCGGCATCTTCCTGGTCCTCGAGGTCATCGCGGCCGGCGTGGTCGCCGTCCTCGGCTTCTCCCACAGCCACCGCGGGGTCGGCAGCCTCACCTCCCTCCAGGTGGCCGACACCGGCGGCCACACCACGACCGTCACCGCGATGCTCGTCGTCTCCGGCCTCGCCATCGCCCTCTTCGTCACCCAGGGCTTCTCCACCGCGGTCTACCTCTCCGAGGAACTGGAGGACCCGCGCCGCAACGTCGCCCGTACGGTCCTCGCCACCCTCGCCATCTCCACGGTGGTCATCCTCGTCCCGGTCGCCGCGATCACCATGGGCGCGACCGACCTCAAGGCCCTCACCGGCGGCGACATCAGCTCCATGGTCACCGCCTGGTCCAACTCCGCGGTCGGCACGTTCGTCAGCCTCTGCGTGGCCCTCGCGATCATCAACGCGGGCATCGTCATGGTCATCCAGAACTCCCGCGTCCTGTTCGCCTCGGCCCGCGACAGGGCGTGGCCGAACCCGGTCAACAGCGGCCTGTCCCGGCTCGGCCGCTTCGGCTCCCCCTGGGTCGCCACCCTCGCCGTCGGCGTCCCCGGCGCCCTGCTCTGCTTCGTCAACCTGGACACCCTGTACGGCGTGACGGGCGTGTCGGTGACGGGCATGTACCTCCTGGTCGCCGTCGCCGCGCTGCTGTCCCGCCGGGGCCACCACAAGCACACCCCCGCCTGGCGGATGCCGCTCTGGCCGGCGATGCCGGTCCTCCTCATCGTGGTCCTGGCGTACATCCTCACCCAGCAGGAGACGGCCTACCTCCTGTGGACCGGCGGCATCACGGCGGCGGCCACCCTCTACTGGGCCTTCTACCTCCGCCCCCGCAAGAACACCCACTGGGTCGTGTCCATCCCGGAGGACGCCCAGCCGTAACCGCCCAGCCGCCCGGCTCGGCACCGCCGGACTCCGCCGCCGTGGTTGATCGCCGAGGCGGCGGTATCGAGGAACCGGCGGTGCGTCGTCAATGCCGGGGCGGCGGCCGACGTAGGGGCGCGGGGAACTGCGCGAGCAACCCCCACCGGTCCGCACGCACCCACCGGTCCGCACGCACCCACCGGTCCGCACGCACCCACCGGTCCGCACGCACCCACCGGCCCGCACGCACCCACCGGTCCGCACGCCGCACCCACCGGTCCGCACGCACCCACCGGTCCGCACGCCGCACCCACCGGCCCGCAAGTCCCACACCGCCCGCGCTCCGCGGCGTTCCGGTGTACCGCGACCGAAGTACACGGCAACGCATCCGTACTCCTCGGGGATGGCCCGCTGTTCAGCCCAGCGTCGGCATCCGTTGTCCGTCCGGCGCCGTACCGTTGAGGCATGGATCTTCGACTGCCCGCCTGGCGAGCCCTGCTCCGGCGGCCGCGACGGCTTCTGCCCGCCGCGGCCGCCGTCGTGGTGCTGGCCGGCGCCGGCACCTGGACGGCCGTCGCCGCCTCCGACGACACACCGGCGGTGCGCCGTACCGACAGGGTGATGGCGGTGGACGGCGTACGCCTGGACACCTCGTTCTTCACCACGCCCGGCACCGCCCGCCGTCCCGCGGTCCTCCTCGCCCACGGCTTCGGCGGCAGCAAGGACGACATGCGCGCCGAGGCCGCGGACCTCGCCCGGGACGGCTACGCGGTCCTCACCTGGTCCGCCCGCGGCTTCGGCAGGTCCACCGGACAGATCGGCCTGAACGACCCGAAGGCCGAGGTCGCCGACGTCTCCCGGCTCATCGACTGGCTGGCCCGACAGCCCCAGGTACAGCTCGACAAGCCCGGCGACCCGCGCGTCGGCATGGCCGGCGGCTCCTACGGCGGCGCCATCTCCCTCCTCACCGCCGGCCACGACGACCGCGTCGACGCCATCGCCCCGTCGATCACGTACTGGAACCTCGCGGACGCCCTGTTCCCGGACGGCGTCTTCAAGAAGCTCTGGGCCGGCATCTTCTTCAACACCGGTGGCGGCTGCGCGAAGTTCGAGCCCGCGCTGTGCGCCATGTACGACCGGGTCGCCGAGTCGGGCACGCCGGACGCCGCCGCCGTCAAGCTCCTCGAAGAGCGTTCACCGTCGGCCGTCGGCAGCCGCATCAAGGTGCCCACCCTGCTCTTCCAGGGCCAGACCGACTCCCTGTTCACCCTCTCCCAGTCGGACGCGGCGGCGAAGGCCATCAAGGCCAACGGCGCCCCCGTCGACGTCGACTGGATCGCCGGCGGCCACGACGGCGGCGACCTGGAGACCGGCCGCGTCGAGGCCCGCGTGACCTCCTGGTTCGACCGGTACCTCAAGGGCGACAAGGCCACCGACACCGGCCCGGCCTTCCGGATCACCCGCACCGGAGGCGTCGACTCCACCAACGGCACCGCCCAGCTGCGCGGCGCGACCGCCGACAGCTACCCCGGCCTGGAGAGCGACCGGAGGGACATCGCCCTCAAGGGCGGCACCCAGCGCGTCCAGAACCCGGCCGGCGCCAGCCCGCCCGGCGTCTCCGCACTGCCCGGCCTCGGCGGCGGCGGCCTCGCCCAGCTCTCCTCCCTCGGCGTCGGCGTCTCCCTGGACTTCCCGGGCCAGTACGCCCGTTTCGACTCCGCCCCGACGACCGACAACGTGCAGATCACCGGCGCCCCCACGGCCACCGTCCACCTCACCTCGACCAGCGACGACGCCGTCCTCTTCGGCAAGGTGTACGACGTCGGCCCGGACGGCACCCAGCAGGTGCTGCCCGCCCAGCTGGTCGCCCCGGTCCGCGTCACGGGAGCCAGGGCCGGCAAGGACGTCACCCTCACCCTCCCGGCCATCGACCACGAGGTCCAGAAGGGCCACCGGCTGCGCCTGGTCCTCGCCTCCACCGACCTCGGCTACGCCTCCCCGACCGCCCCCGCCACCTACACCGTCTCCCTCAAGAGCCCCCTGAGCGTGCCCACGGCACCGCAGGTGGACACGGCCGCCGCGGCACTGCCCGCCTGGGTGTGGTGGCTGCCGCTGACCGGCGCGCTGGCCGCCCTGGCCCTGCTGTTCAGCGGCCGCCGCCGCACCGCCGGCCCGGCCCCCGCCCCGGAGCTCGCCGCGGTCCCGCTCCAGATAACGGACCTGAGCAAGCGCTACGCGCGCTCCACCGACCGGTACGCGGTACGCGACCTGTCCTTCCGCGTCGAACAGGGCCAGGTCCTCGGCCTGCTCGGCCCCAACGGCGCGGGCAAGACCACCACCCTGCGCATGCTGATGGGCCTGATCAAGCCGGACGACGGCGAGATACGGGTCTTCGGGCACGCCATCCGCCCCGGCGCGCCCGTCCTCTCCCGGGTCGGCGCCTTCGTGGAGGGCGCGGGCTTCCTGCCCCACCTGTCCGGCCGGGAGAACCTGGAGCTGTACTGGCAGGCCACCGGCCGCCCCGCCGAGGACGCCCACCTCGAAGAGGCCCTGGAGATCGCGGGCCTCGGCGACGCCCTGGCCCGCGCGGTCCGCACCTACTCCCAGGGCATGCGCCAGCGCCTCGCCCTCGCCCAGGCCATGCTCGGCCTGCCGGACCTGCTCATCCTCGACGAACCGACCAACGGCCTCGACCCGCCGCAGATCCGCGAGATGCGCGAGGTGATGATCCGCTACGCGGCGGCCGGCCGCACGGTGATCGTCTCCAGCCATCTCCTCGCCGAGGTCGAGCAGTCCTGCACCCACCTCGTGGTGATGGACCGCGGCCGGCTCGTCCAGGCCGGTCCGGTCGCCGAGATCGTCGGCTCCGGCGACACCCTCCTGGTCGGCACCGGCACCCCCGTCGAGGAACCGGTCGTGGAGAAGGTCGCCGCCCTGCCCGGCGTCGCCTCGGTGACCCGCACCGACGACGGCCTGCTCGTCCGCATGGATCCCGGCGGCACCGCATCCCGCCTGGTCGCCGAACTCGTCCGGCTCGACGTGCCGGTGGCCTCGGTGGGCCCGCACCGCCGGCTCGAAGACGCCTTCCTGACCCTGATCGGAGGTTCCGCATGAGCACCGTCACCGAGAAGGCCGCGGTCGCCTCCGGCTACCGGGCGGGCCGCACCCTGCCGCTGCGCGTCGAACTGGTCCGCCAGTTCAAGCGGCGCCGCACCCTGGTGATGGGCGGCATCCTGGCCGTACTGCCGTTCGTGCTGCTCATAGCGTTCGCGGTCGGCGGTCAGCCGGGCCGGGAGAACGGCAGGGTCACCCTCCTGGACATGGCTACCGCGTCGGGCGCCAACTTCGCCGCGGTCAACCTGTTCGTGTCGGCGGGCTTCCTGCTGGTCATCCCGGTCGCCCTGTTCTGCGGGGACACCGTCGCCTCCGAGGCCAGTTGGTCCTCCCTGCGCTACCTGCTGGCCGCGCCCGTGCCGAGGGCCCGGCTGCTGTGGTCCAAGCTGGTGGTCGCGCTCGGCCTCAGCCTCGCCGCGATGATCCTGCTGCCGCTGGTCGCCCTGGCCGTCGGCACCGCCGCCTACGGCTGGGGGCCGCTCCAGATCCCCACCGGCGGCGCCCTGGACACCGGCACCGCCGCCCAGCGCCTCGCCGTCGTGGTCGCGTACCTCTTCCTGTCCCAACTGGTCACCGCCGGACTCGCGTTCTGGCTGTCCACGAAGACCGACGCACCGCTCGGCGCGGTCGGCGGCGCCGTCGGCCTGACCATCGTCGGCAACGTCCTCGACGCGGTCACCGCCCTCGGCCACTGGCGTGACTTCCTGCCCGCGCACTGGCAGTTCGCCTGGGCGGACGCCGTACAACCGCACCCCGAGTGGTCCGGCATGATCCAGGGCACCGCGGTGTCCGTGACGTACGCCCTCGTGCTGTTCGCGCTGGCCTTCCGGGGCTTCGCCCGCAAGGACGTGGTCTCCTAGGTCACGTGGTCCGTGGCCGTTTCGAGACCCAGCCGCAACACGTAGAGGCGCACGTTGTGGCCCCTTGCGCCGTCGGAGTCGACACAGAAGCCAGGCAGTCGACTCCGACCGGCACAGGGGGCACACGATGGAACGACACCGGACCCGACGACAGGCGTACGGGGCACTGCTCGCCCTCACCACCGCGGGCACGCTGCTCCTGACGGGCTGCGGCGCGGACGAGAACCATACGAGCGACGGCCCGAACCACAGCCTCGGCCTCCCGGCCCCGGCCCCCTCCCGGCTACCGGACGACGACTCCGGCCACCTCTCCACCTTCGCCCTCGACGTGGACACCGCCTCCTACGGCTACGCCCGCCGCACCCTCGCCGACGGCGGCCGTCCGGACCCCTCGACCATCCGTCCGGAGGAATTCGTCAACAGCTTCCGCCAGGACTACCGAACCCCCGAGGGCAACGGTTTCACGGTCACCGTCGACGGCGCCCGCACCGACCGTCCGAACTGGTCCCTGGTCCGCGTCGGCCTGGCCACCCGCCCCGCCGACGACACCGACGAGCGACCCCCGGCCGCCCTCACGTTCGTCGTCGACGTCTCCGGCTCCATGGACGAGCCGGGCCGCCTCGACCTCGCCAAGAAGTCCCTGGACACCATGACCGACCGACTCCGCGACGACGACTCGGTGGCGATCGTCACCTTCAGCGAACACGCCCGGACCGCCCTGCCCATGACCCGCGTCGGCGGTCACCGCGCCGAGATCCACGACGCCGTCGACGGCCTGCGGGCCCTCTCCTCCACCAACCTCGGCGCGGGCGTCGAGACCGGCTACGCCACCGCCGTCAAGGGCCTGCGCGGGGACGCCACCAACCGCGTCGTACTGATCTCCGACGCCCTCGCCAACGACGGCGAGACCGACCCGAACGCCATCCTCGGGCGCATCGACGGCGACCGCCGCGCGTACGGCATCACCCTGTTCGGTGTGGGGGTCGGCCGAGACTACGGCGACGCGCTCATGGAACGCCTCGCCGACAAGGGCGACGGCCACACCGTCTACGTCTCCGACACCGCCACCGCGAACGACGTCTTCTGCCGTCAACTCCCGCGGAACATCGAGCTGGTGGCGCGCGACGCCAAGGCCCAGGTCGCCTTCGACCCGCACACGGTCGCCGAGTCCCACCTCATCGGCTACCGGGACCGCAGGGTCGCCGACGAGGACTTCCGCGACGACCACGTCGACGGCGGCGAGGTCGGCCCGGGCCACACGGTCACCGCCCTGTACGCGGTCCGCACCAATCCCGGCACGGACGGCCACCTGGCCACGGCCACGGTCCGCTGGCTGGACCCCGCCACCCGCACCCCGCACGAGAACACGGGCTCGATGGAGACCGACGCCCTGCACCCCTCGGTCTGGACGGCGTCGCCCCGCTTCCAGGTGACGGCGGTGGCGGCCTACTTCGCGGACGCCCTGGCGGGAGGCGAGTACGACATCCCGGGCAGCGTGAGTCCGAGCAGGCTCCGGGCAAGGGCCGCGAGTCTGGCAGAGACGACGGAGGACAAGGACGTGGCGGATCTCGCGCGAGCCATCCAAGAGGCGAGCTGATGCGCCCCTTCAGGGGCGCTGCGGGAGGAACTGCGCGACCAGCCACGACGCACCCGCACCCGGCGAACGACCGTGATCTCGACGGCGAGACCCGTTGACCCATCCTTACTTATGAGTAAGTTGACGCCCCATGGGCGTACGCAAGGACCTCAGACGGGCACGACAGCGCACCGACTTGGCCGACCGGAGCAAGGTCCAGGTCACCAGGGACGCACAGGGAGCCGTACGGGAGGCGAGGCGACCCCCGCTCGCCCCGCCCCTCACCACCGGCTCCCTCGCCGACCTCCCCTACATCAACGCCACCGAGAACCCCCACGCCACAGCGCTACGGCGCCCCGACGGCCCGGTCACCGCAGAAGCCTTCGCCGCCCACGTCACCGCCGTGGCGAAGGGGTTCGTCGGCGCCGGCCTCGCCGCGGGCGACCGCGTCGCCGTCATGTCCCGCACCCGCTACGAGTGGACCGTCCTCGACTTCGCCGTCTGGGCGGCCGGCGGCGTGACCGTCCCGGTCTACCCCACCTCCTCCGCGGCACAGGTGGACTGGATCGTCAGGGACTCCGGCGCCCGGTACGTCGTCACCGAGACCCCGCAGCACACGGCCACCGTCACCACCGGCACCGCCGACCACCCCCGGGCCCCACGGATCTGGGAACTGGACGCGGACGCCCTCACCGACCTCACCACCCTCGGCCGGGAGGTCCCGGACGACGAGGTCGCCGAGCGCCGCGCCGGCCTCACCCCGGACACCGTCGCCACCGTCTGCTACACCTCCGGCACCACCGGCCGCCCCAAGGGCTGTGTCCTCACCCACGCCAACCTGCACGCCGAGGCCGCCAACACGGTCGAGCTGCTGCACCCGGTCTTCCAGGCGGTCACCGGCCGGACCGCGGCCACCCTGCTGTTCCTCCCGCTCGCCCACATCCTGGGCCGCACCCTCCAGATCGCCTGTCTGCTGGGCCGCATCGAGATGGGCCACTTCCCGAGCGTGAAGCCCGACGAACTCAGGCCCGCGCTGCGGGAGTTCAAGCCGACCTTCCTGGTCGGGGTGCCGTACCTGTTCGAGAAGATCCACGACACCGGGCGGGCCACCGCCGAGAAGATCGGCCGCGCCGCCTCCTTCGACCGCGCCGAGCGGATCGGCGTGCGCTTCGCCGAGGCCCACCTGAACAAGTTCCTCGGCACCGGCAAGGGCCCGGGGCCCGGCCTGTACGCCGCCTGGGCGCTCTACGACCTGCTGGTCTACCGCCGGATCCGCAGGGAGCTCGGCGGCCGCATGCGGTACGCCATCAGCGGCGGCTCCCCGCTCGACCGGGACCTCAACCTGTTCTTCCACGCCGCCGGGATCGTCGTGTACGAGGGCTACGGCCTGACCGAGACCAGCGCCGCCGCCACCATCGTGCCGCCGCTGGCCCCCCGGCCCGGCACGGTCGGACAGCCCGTGCCGGGCACCGCCGTCCGGATCGCCGACGACGGCGAGGTGCTGATCAAGGGGCCGGTGGTCTTCGGGTCGTACTGGAACGACCCGGCCGCCACCGCCGAAGTGCTCCAGGAGGACGGCTGGTTCGCGACCGGCGACCTCGGGGCGCTCGACGGGGACGGCTACCTCACCATCACCGGCCGGAAGAAGGACATCCTGGTCACCTCGGGCGGCAAGAACGTCTCCCCGGCCGTCCTGGAGGACCGGCTGCGCAGCCGGGCGCCCGTCGGCCAGTGCCTGGTGGTCGGCGACAACCGGCCGTTCGTCGCCGCGCTGATCACCCTGGACCCGGAGGCGGTCGCGCACTGGCTGTCCGTACGGAAGCTGCCACCGGACACCCCGCTCGCCGAGCTGGTGCGCGACGACCGGATGCGGGCCGAGGTGCAGAAAGCGGTCGACCACGCCAACCAGGCCGTCTCGCGCGCCGAGTCGATCCGCTCCTTCGCCTTGGTCGAGGGCGAGTTCAGCGAGGACAACGGACTGCTCACCCCGTCCCTGAAGGTCAAGCGGCACGCGGTGAGCGCCCGTTACGCGGCGGAGATCGAGGCGCTGTACCGCGGCTGAGCACAGCAGAGGCGGCGGGCCACCGGAGGAACCGGTGACCCGCCGCCCGTGGAGCGCCCGCTCAGCTGTTGCCCGTGCCGTTCGCGGACAGCGCCGAGATGTCGTCCAGGATGTGCGACAGCGGCTCGTCGCCCTTGGCCTGGGTGGAGTTCTCGACGCACTGCTGGTTCTGCGGCGCCGACAGGATCGGCACGTCCTGGGCGACGCCGACGGCGACCGCGCCGACCAGACCCTGCAGGTTCGCCTTGGCCGGGAGACCGATGCACGGCTTGTTCAGCGAGCCCTGGACCAGCGACAGCTGCGGGCTCTGGTCGCCGAACGTGGCCGAGTTGCCGAACTCCGACTTGGCGTCGTTGCCGCTGAAGGAGGTGGTGCCGTTGTCGTTGCCGGTCGCCAGGGCCTGGGGGGCGGCCGTGGCGGCGAAACCGGCGACGGTGACGGCGACAGCCGCGGTTGCCCACAGCTTCTTCATGTTGGTTCCCTTTCGAAAGGCGGACTCCGGGGAGGAGCTGCGTGATCGTCAACGGCCCCGGCCCCGCCGGGGTTGCGTGGTTTGCCCCGTTCGGCGTAGCGCAGTCCGATCAACGGACCGGCGCCCTCGCGCAGGGGCCCGGAGAACTCCCGGTACTACTTGTTGCCGGTGCCGTTCGCGGACAGCGCCGAGATGTCGTCCAGGATGTGCGACAGCGGCTCGTCGCCCTTGGCCTGGGTGGAGTTCTCGACGCACTGCTGGTTCTGCGGCGCCGACAGGATCGGCACGTCCTGCAGGACGCCGACGGCACCGAGGCCGACCAGGCCCTGGAGGTTCAGCTTCGCCGGGAGGCCGATGCAGGGCTTGTTGAAGGAGCCCTGGATGAGCGCCATCTGGGGGCTCATGTTGCCGAACGTGGCGGAGTTGCCGAACGCCTGCTGGGCGTCGTTGCCGCTGAAGGAGGTGGTGCCGTGGTCGTTGCCGGTGGCCAGGGCCGGCGAGGCGGCGGCAGCGGAGGCGCCGACGACGGAGGCGGCGACAGCGGCGGCGGCCAGAACCTTCTTGATCACTTGTTCAGTTCCCTTCTGAGGACACCCCGTCCACCGGAGCGCACTGGTCAACTGCGCGGGCTCCGTTTGGTTGCTCCGCTTCACTCCAACGGCCCCCTGTCCGACAATCTCCCGAATTCGCGAACGGGTGACGTGCCGCTCCGTGCCGCAACCAATCCGGTTGCGGGCGGTTGATGCCGGACAGGAACGTCCGTCTTGGCCTGGAGCCAGGAAAGGAAAAGCGAAATGCTGAAGAAGGCAATGGCCGCGGCGGCGGTCGCCGTGTCCGTCGTAGGCGTGTCGGCGGCGGCAGCCCCCCAGGCGCTTGCCACCGGGAACGACCACGGCACCACCTCCGCCAGCGGCAGCGGGGCCACCGAGACGTTCGGCAACCAGGTGACCAAGGGCGAGATGAGCCCGCAGGCCACCCTGGTCCAGAGCTCGCTGAACAAGCTCTGCGTCGGCCTGCCGGTGAAGGCGAACGCCCAGGGCATCCTCGGCCTCATCGCCGCTGTCGGCGTGGCCCAGGACATCCCCGTGCTGTCCGCTCCGCAGAACCAGCAGTGCGCCGAGAACTCCACCCAGGCCAAGGGTGACGAGCCGGTCTCGCACGTCCTGGACGACATCTCGGTCCTCGCGGCCAACGGCGTCGCCAACCAGTGACCCCGGTCCTGTGAAGCCCGCCCGGGCGGTGCGCGTTCTCGCGCCGCCCGGGCGGGCTTTCGTCGTGTCCGGCTTTTTCCGCTGTCAGCAGAAGCGTTTCCTCTCTTTGTGTCAATTCTCGGAGTGCGTTCGAGTGAATTGACCGAGGGTGCGCGTTCCTCAGTTTCTTCGGCTGTCTATTCCTCGTTCTACAGCCTGCCGGTCATGGTGCGAGCCGTTCATGCTGTGCTCGCTCGGTTTCGGCCGACATACGGGCATGACCGCAGAGAAGGGAAAGTTCATGAAGAAGACCGCTGCTGTGGTCGCCGGCGCGCTCCTGGCGCTGGGCGGTGCCATCCCCGCCTTCGCCAGTGCCGGTGCGGAGGGCGCCGCCGCCAACTCTCCGGGCGTTGTCTCCGGCAACGTGATCGAGGTTCCGGTCCACGTCCCGGTCGGGGCGTGCGGCGACACCGTCGACGTCATCGCGCTGCTGAACCCGGCGTTCGGCGCCACCTGCGCCAACAGCTGACGTCGTCACTCAGCTCACCAGCCTTCCGGCTGTCACGGCCGGCCTCGGATCGTCGATCCTTCGCATCTGCGTTCCGAGGCCGGCTTTCCCACTTCTTCAAGCAGGAAGACCACGAGATTGCGACAGACCCTCAGCAGGGGGATGCTCGCGGCCGCCGCCGCGACGGGCATCCTGTCCCTGTACGGCAGTCCCGCGCTCGCGGGCACGGACGCGACCGGGGCCGCAGCCGGCCCGCCGGGTGTCGTCTCCGGCAGCGAAGCCCATGGACCGGCGGGCGTTCCGGCCGGTGCCTGCGGCAACTCCTGTGCGAACGGCTCGGGTTCGGACGAGCACACCGCCGACCGCGCCCCCGAGAAGCCCGCCGCCCCCGAGGCCGCCGCCCCCGGCCCGGCGGCCCACGAGAAGACCGACCGCGTCGAGGCCGCTCCGGCGGAGGCCGCTCACGAGGCGGAGGCGCCCGCGGAGGCCGTTCACGAGGCCGCCGCTCCCGCGCAGGCCGGTCGCGAGGTGGCCGACCGTGTCGAGGCCGCCGAGGAGGCCGCTCGCGAGATGGCCGACCGTGCCGGGGCCGCCGCCCAGGAGGCCGCTCACGAGGCGGCCGACCGGGCCGAGGCCCTCGCCCGGGAGGCCTCGGCCCCCGAGAAGGCCGCCCGTGCCGAGGAGGCCGCTCGCGAGGCGGCCGACCGTGCCGGGGCCGCCGAGGAGGCCGCCGGCATCAAGGCCGGCCACGGCGACTCGGGCGACGGGAACCAGGTCGGCGGCACCAAGGAACACGGGTCCGAGGCGACCTCCGGCAGCGAGTCCGGCACCACCCCGTCCGGCAGCCGCGAGACGCCCCCGGCCTACGGCGACAAGGCGCCCACCGGTTACGGCGAGGAGACCCCGCCTCCGTACGGCGACCACACCCCGCCCGCGTACGGCGACCACACCCCGCCCGGCTACGGCGACCACACCCCGCCGCCGACCACGAAGCCGCCGACGTCTCCGCCGCCCGGCTACGGCGACCACACCCCGCCCCCGCACACATCTCCGCCGCCGACCACGAAGCCGCCGACGTCTCCGCCGCCGACCACGAAGCCGCCGACGTCGCCTCCGCCCACCACGAAGCCCCCGACGTCGCCACCCCCGACGTCGCCCCCTCCTTACACGCACCCGCCGAAGCCGCCCCACCACGGGCACCACCACCACCGGCCCACCCTGCCGCACACCGGCAGTACGGCCATGATCGCGGCCTCGGGCGCCAGTGCCGCGCTGATCGCGGCCGGGGCGTTCCTGTTCCGCCGGGGCCGGGCCGCATCGCGCCGGTCGTAGCGGAGACCGGGTGCCGGACGCCCCAAACGCCCGGCACCCGTCGTCAGCTTCCCACCGCGCCCGGTGCGGATTCCCGTCGCCCCGCCGGGACGCCCCGGCCCGCGCAGTACACGTACAAGATGCCAACTCGCCCCGGTGGCCCACAGGTTGGACGCCCAGGATGCGCAGGGCCCGTCGGGCGCCGCACACCCGCAAGGCCGGACCCGCGCCCACCGAAGGACGGCCGTACCTCAGCGACTGCTCGCCTTCCCGTCACCGGACAGGCCGGAGAGGTCGGACAGCTCGGCCACGGCGGGCTCACCGGCCTGCCGGACCACCGGGGAGTGCGCGATCCCCAGCGGAGCGGCCGCCCCGTGGCGCAGCCGCTCCAGGAGCCGGCCGAGGAGCCGCTCCGTCACATGGCGGCCCCACAGCGCCCACATCGCCAGGGCCGGTCCCCGGTCGTCCGAGGCGCTCCAGGCCAGTTCCCGGCCGCCCGGCGCCGGGCGCAGGGCGCTCAGCGGCGCGTAGTTCTCCACCACGAACGCCCGCCCGGCCAGCGGTGCCCCGGCCGCCAGCGGACGGTGGGTCAGGTCCAGGTGCAGGGCGCGTACGACGTCCAGGCCCGCGCTGTCGGCGAAGAGCCGGAACTGGGCGCCCGGCCGGGGGTTGAAGTCGAGCAGGTGGTAGCGGCCGGTGCTGCCGCAGCGCCGGAAGTCCAGGTCGAAGATCCCCCGGAAGCCCAGCTCGCCGATGAGCCGCTCGGCCAGCGCCTGGACCTGCGCGTTGGGCGTCCACCGGCCCACCGCGGTCAGTCCGGCGTCGCGCGGCCAGGACCGCTGCTTGCGGCCGGGGCCGCCCGCGCGGACCGTCCCGGTGCGGTCGGCGTACCCGTGGAAGAACCAGTCGCGGTCCGGGCCGGGCGGCAGGAACTCCTGGAGCAGCAGCCTGCTGCCCGCCTCCTCGGCCCGCAGGAACAGCTCCCGTGCCTCCCGCGCCGAGCGCACCACGACCGTGCTGCGCAGGCCGGACCCGGCCGGTACCAGCCAGGGCCGGCTCCACTTGGCGACCACCGGCAGCCCCAGCCGCCAGGCGGCGGCCGCCGCCTGCTCGGCGCTGCCCGGGACCAGCGTCCCGGGGTGCGGGATCCCGGCCGCCGCGCACACCTCGGCCAACTCCGCCTTGTCGGCGACACGTTCGGGCAGCGCGCCGGGCTGCCGCGGCAGCAGGTAGTGCGGCGCGAGTTCCTCGCGGAACCGGCCCACCGCGATCGCGCTCGCGTCGTCCATCGGGATCAGCACCGCGGGACGGCCGATCCGCGCCGCCACCCGGCGCAGCACGGTCACGATCTCGGCCGCCGACGCGCCCGCCGCCGGCGGCGGATGCAGTTCCCGTACGAAACGGGAACTGCGGACCGGACTGCCGGCGGAGTCGGCGACCACATGGACGTCGACACCGGCTCTGCCGAGTGAGCGCACGGCTCCGAGAGTGCCGTGGTGAAAGGGATTCCGGTCGATCCGCAGCAGCACCGCGGGAACCCGTACGTCCAGCAGGGACACGGACCTCTTCTTTCGCGTCGGTTCACCCGTGCGGGCTCCCGGGGCACCCGAAAGCCGCAGCCGCACTGGCGGAATTCATATTGATATGACTGAGTGTCAGTACCGGTGGAGAAAGGAGCGGTAATGGCTCCACAGCGCAGAAAGCGGCCCAGGTTCCGGTCGTCCCGTGTGGCCGTGGTCGCGGCGGCGGTCGTCGCCTCGGCGACCCTGACGGCCGGTCTCGGATTCGCCGCGGGTCCGGGCGTGGTGCGGGTCGTCCCCCCGACACCGGCCGCCACGCCCGTCCCGGCCGCCACCCCCACGACGTCCGTCCCGCCGTCGGCGGCTCCTCTGCCGGTACCGGTCCGTCCCACGCCGTCCGGGTCCGGCCCCGTCCGGGTGACCCCGCCGGCCTTCGGTGCCTTCCTCGACTCCGGGCCCCTCGGAGTGGCCCGCATGGCACAGCTGAGCAGCTGGCTGGGGGGCACCGAGCTCAAGGTCGCGCACACCTACCTGCCCGGCGACCGCTGGTCCGACATCGAGGGCGCCCCGGGCTTCCTGGACGTCTGGGCGCACTGGCGGCGGGAGCGGGCCGACCGGATGCTCGTCCTCAACGTGCCCATGCAGGAGCGCAACGAGGACGGCATCGGGGACGGCGAGGTCCGCTCGCTGCTGCGGCAGGGTGCGGCCGGCGCGTTCGACCAGCACTTCCGGGCCCTGGCCGAACGGCTGGTGGAGCTGCGGGTGCCGGACACGGTCGTCGTGCTCGGCTGGGAGATGAACGGCATCACCTACACCCATCGTTGCGGGCCGGACCCGGAGGCCTGGAAGAGGTACTGGAACCGGATCGTCGCCACCATGCGCGCGGTACCGGGCCAGAAGTTCCGGTTCGACTTCACGCCGAGCCGGGGCCGGGACGCCGTTCCGTGGACGGAGTGCTATCCCGGCGACGGCACGGTCGACATCATCGGTATGGATTCGTACGACCAGCCGGCCGGGCTTTCCTTCGACGAACAGGTGCGGGAGCCCTACGGACTCCAGCAGCACGTGGATTTCGCGAAGGCCCACGGAAAACCCATCTCCTATCCGGAATGGGGCCTCTTCCGCAATGGTGACGACCCCGAGTACATGCGGCGGATGCTGGCCTGGCTGGACGAGCACAAGCCGCTGTACAACACGCTGACCGACTACTGCCCGCACGGTGTCTGGCAGTGCTCGGCCAACCCGCGCTCCTCGCGGATCTACCGCTCGGAACTGTTCGGCAGAACCGACACCCCGACGCAGAGCCCGACTCCGACGCAGAGCCCGACGCAGAGCGCGACGCAGACCCCGGCACCGAGCCCGGTTCCGACTCCCACGGCGGTCGTCACCGCGAGTGCGACTCCGAAGCCGGCCGTCCCGCCGGCGCCCGTGCCCACCACCACGCCCGCGCCCGACTGCACCCTCATGGACCTGGGCGACTGGGTCGAGTACTGGCTCGGCGGGGAGCTCTGCGTCGGTCTCGACTGGTGACCGACCGTGCGGCCCTAGTCCTGCCGGTGTTCCTTCCAACGACGCAGCACCTCCTTGACCCGCTGCCGGGCGGCGGCGTCGCACAGCGCCGCCGTCAGCAGCGGGGCGGTGCGCCGCCGGGCCAGCAGCAGCCGCTGGTTGACGACCGGCCGGGGGCGCCAGTGGTGCTTGTACGGTTCGTCGCCGCGCAGCAGGCTCAGCGCCCCCCGCTCGCTGGTGCCGGTGTGCTGGGTGCAGGCGTCCAGCAGCATCACGGCCACGTCCGCCTTGTGCTCCCGCAACCGCGGATGCGCCCCGTACAGGTAGCCGCCGGCCAGGCTGGGCGACAGCAGGGTCAGGTCGACGGCGACCACCTCGTCGGCCAGCCGGAACTCGGTGACCACCGCGTCCCCGGAGCGCACCATCGGCCCCACCGAGCGCACCAGGTGCTCCCGGAACCGGGGCTGGAGGTGCTCGGTGGTCACCTTCCGCCCCTGCCACTGGAGCCGGTGCAGTTCGAGCAGCCGGCCGAGCGCCGCGTCGACGCCCTCCGGCGGTACGGCGTCCCGGCACACCCCGAGCGAACCCAGCTTGCGCAGCTTGGCGCGCACCCGCTGGGCCTTGTTCGACGGCAGCCGGGTGACCAGCTCCTCCATCGACACCGCGGGCAGTTCCAGACAGAGCGAGTCGGGCACCTTCCGGCACGGTCCGCGCCAGCGGTCGTAGACCCGTTCCATCGCACCGCCCGGCCGCACCTCACGGAAGTCGATCAGCGCCGTCCGGGCCGCCCGGGCCAGCTCCTGGGTGAGGGCGCCGACCGCCCGGCCGTCGTCGGCGTCCGTGAGCAGCACGTCCGCGTAGTCCGAGATCCCCCCGCCCAGCGGCACCAGCGCGGGCAGCGGCCGGTGCACCAGCATCAGCGGGGCCACGCCGACGAGTTCACCGCCGTGCCGGACCAGGACCAGCCGGAGCCGGCCCGGGACGCCGTAGGAGCGCCACCAGGAGTGCAGCCAGGCGTGGCTCTGGAACGGGGTGGCCGTGCCGCACCGCTGGTAGAGGCGGTCCCAGGCGGGGGCGAGGGCGGCGAAGGCGGCCTCGTCGGTGACGAGTTCGGTGGTGTGCGCGGCGAGCGTCCGGTGGGCCGTCGTCGTCACAGCTGGCCGTGTACGTCGGCGGCGACGGCCGGACCGGGGACGGAGGCCTGCAACGCGGTCTCCTCCGGGCGGCGCCGGGGCCGCACCAGCAGGACCAGCCCGGCCAGCAGGCCGCCCGCGCTCGCGCCCACCAGAGCGGTCACTTTCGGCGACGCCGAGGTGGGCGCGGCCGGCTTCGAGGCGCGGGAGAACTGGAGGAGCTCGACGTGGGTGTCGGCCTTGGTGCCGTTGGCGTGCTGGGTGAGCGAGCGGGCCACCGCGTTGGCCATGTCGGCGGCCTGCAGGGCGTGCGGCGAGGTGGCGGAGACGGCGACCATCGGCGCGTCCGGCGAGGTCTCCGTCTGCACGCTCTGCCGCAGGGTGTTCACCGGCACCCCGGCCCACATCTGGGCGTCCGCGAGCACCGCGAGCTGGGTGGCGACCCGGCCGTAGGCCTGCGCGAAGCCCTGCGCGGTGGCAGTGTCGGACCCCTCGGTGGGGACGGCGATGACATAGCTGGTGGCCGTGTAGGTGGCCGGCTCGACCACGCCGTAGGCGCCGCCCAGCAGGCCGCCCGCGACGATCCCGGCCGCCAGCAGCGACCAGGGCGGCAGCTTGCGGGCGAAGGGGCGCGGTGCTCGGACGGGGTTCTCGGTCATGGCGTACTGACTCCCTGGGGTGTGGTGGCGAGTGCGGCCGCGTAGACGTCCATGAGCTGGGCGGCGCTGCGGGTGATGCAGTAGTGGCGGGCGGCCTCCGGCGCGGTGCGCGGACCGCGGCCGGCGGCTCGGGTGGCGGCGAGCGCCTCGGCGTAGGCACCGGCCCCGCCGCGGACCCGGCGGGCGCGCGGGGCGGTGGCGGGCGGCAGGTCCTCGACGGCCGGGCAGGAGCTGTAGAGCACCGGCAGCCCGGCGGCCAGTGCCTCGACGACCGCGAGCCCGAAGGCCTCCTCGGCCGACGGCGAGACCAGGACGTCCATGGCGGCGGTGAGCGCGGGCAGGTCGGGGTCCTCGGGGCTGCCGGAGACGTACGGCCGCTCACCGGCGAACAGCACCCGGCCGGCGACCCCGGTGGCCTCGGCGACCCGGCGCAGCGCGCGCTCCTCGGGCCCTGCGCCCACCAGCAGCAGCCAGTGGTCGCGCGGGAGCCGGGCGAGCGCCCGGACGGCGACGTCGAACCGCTTGCCGGGCGCGAGCCGTCCGACCCCGCCGACGACATAGGCGTCCTCGGGGAGCCCGAGCCGGGCCCGGGTGCGCTGCCGGACGGCCGGGTCGAAGCGGAAGCGCTCCAGGTCGATGCCGTTCGGGACGACCTCGATCCGCGGCCCCGGCACCCCCCACCTGCGCAGCCGCTCGGCGACGGTGGGGGTGACGGCGACCGTGGACCGGCCGAGCCGCTCGCCCGCGAGGTACAACGCCCGCACGCCGGTGGTCAGTTCACGTCCCTCCAGCTGTGAGTCGCCGAGCGAGTGCTCGGTGGCGACGACGGCCCGGACCCCCGCGAGCCGGGCGGCGATCCGCCCGTACAGGCAGGCCCGGTAGAGATGGGTGTGGACGAGGTCGTAGCGGCCCTGGCGGATGAGCCGGACCAGCCGGGGCAGCGCGGCCAGGTCCCGGTTCCCGGCCATCCCGAGATGGACCACCCGCACCCCGTCGGCGGCCAGCCCGTGCGCGACCGGCCCGGGGTTGGTGAGCGTGACCACGTCGCAGGGGACCGGCAGGTGGCGGAGCAACAGCCGCAGTTGCTGCTCCGCGCCGCCGACCCCGAGTCCCGTGATGACGTGCAGCGCTTTCATTCACACTCCTTCCACCGGACGGCGGCGCAGCCGGTGCAGCCGGTACTTCAGGAACAGGCGCAGCGCGTTGTCGTTCTGGCCGATGTGCAGGCGGGGCAGGGCGTGCACGCTGTTCAGGTCGCCGGGGTCGATGGCGCAGGCGTAGCCGTAACCGGCGTCCCGCACCGCGTCGACGGTGCGCCGGTCGACGGCGCCGTACGGGTAGCAGAAGCCCGCCACGGGCGCCTGGGTCAGGTCTTCCAGCAGGGCCCGGCTGCCGGCCACCTCGGCCTTGACCGTGTCGGCGTCCGCCCGCGTCAGGTCGACGTGGGTCAGCCCGTGCGAGCCGATCTCCACCCCGCCCGCCGCGGCCCGCCGGATTCCGTCGGCCGTGAGCAGCGGTCTGCGCCGGCCGAGGGGGTCCCAGGCGTTGTTGCCGCCGAGCCGGCCGGGCAGCACGAAGAGGGTGGCGCCGCAGCCCCAGCGGTCGAGCAGCGGCAGGGCGTGGTCCAGGAAGTCGGCGTACCCGTCGTCGAAGGTCAGCCCCACCAGCCGGCGCCCCGCGCCGCGCGCCCGGGCGGCGAGCAGTTCGCCGACCGACACCCCGCGCAGTCCCCGTCGGCGCACCCAGCTCAGCTGTCTCTCCAGCCGTTCGGGGGTGACGGTGATCCGGTACGGGTCGTCGGAGCGGTCGCCCACGGAGTGGTACATGGCGACCCAGGGGACCGGGCCGGTGCAGGGCACGGCCCTCTCTGCGGACTCAGTGGAACACGGCATGCGCGAGCCTTCGGGTGACGGTGCCGACGGAACGGAGTGCGGAGGCGAAGCCCTGTGCGTCCAGGGCCCAGCCGAGGAGGACGAAGACGACGGTCACGGTCGTGATCCCGGCGGCCAGACCGGTCAGCGGATCCGCCGGGCGCCCGGCGGCGAAGGTCCCGACGACCGTGGCGGTCACGGCGGCCCGCACCGGCCGGCTCAGCTCCGCGAGCACCCGCCGGGTGTGGATCGGGACGCTGCGCGGGCCGGTGCCGGCCAGCAGCAGCACGGCGGTGACGGTGATACCGGTGGCGTTGGCGGCGGCGATGCCGGTGACGCCGTACCGGCCGACCGTGAGGGCGCCGATCCAGGAGGTCACGGCGATCCCGGCGACCATCGCGCCGACCGGGTACCAGGTGGCGCGGCCCGCCGAGAAGTACGAGCGGACCAGCGCGCCGACCATGGTCTGCCCGAGCAGCCCGAGCGCGTAGACCCGCATCACCCCGGCGGTCGCGGCGGTGTCCTCGGCCGTGAACGCCCCCCGCTGGAACAGCAGGCGGATGAGTTGCGGCGCGCAGGCCACGACCACGGCGGTGCCGAGCAGCACGACGGCCGCGGCCACCGCGAGATCCCGCTCCACCCGCAGCCGGGCCCGCTCGGTGTCGCCCTCGGCCAGTGCCCGGGCCACCACCGGGAAGGTGACCGTGCACAGCATCAGCGACATCGTCATCGGGATCTGCGCGACCTTCTGTGCGTAGTTGAGGTACGAGATGGCCCCGGAGTCCAGGTGCGAGGCGAGGAACCGCTCGATCAGCACCTGCGACTGCCGGCACAGCGCGAAGAGCAGCACGGTGGCCATCAGCGTCACGTCCAGGGGCTGCGCCGCGGCGCCGGCGGCCGCACCGGACGCCCGGGACCCGTGTCGTAACTGCTTGACCAGGAAGGGGAGTTGTACGGCGGTCATCAGGACGCCGCCGGCCGCCACCCCGAACGCCGCCGACCGCACGCCCCAGTGGCCGCCGAGCGTGAACATCGCCGTGATGATGCCGGTGTTGTAGGCGACGTAGATGGCGGCCGGGGCGAGGAAGCGGCGGTGGGCGCGCAGGGCCGCGCTGCAGTACCCGGCCAGCCCGAAGGTCAGGACGCAGGTCGCCGTGAGCCGGGTGCAGCCGACGGCGAGCCCGGGGTCGCGCAGGCCCGGCGCGAGCACCCCGACGAACTGCGGGGCGCCTGCGATCAGCAGGGCGCCGACCCCGGCGAAGGCGAGGGCCAGCTTGGGCAGCGTCCCGGCGACCAGGGCCCGCACCGGGTCGCCGGGCGCCCCCTGCGCCCGCCGAGCCAGGGCCAGGCTGAAGGCGGGGACGAGCGCGAAGGCCAGCCCGTCCTCGATGAGCAGGGTGGCGGCGAACTCGGGCACCGTCCAGGCGACGAGGAACGCGTCGGTGTCCCGGCCGGCCCCGAAGAGCCGCGCCAGCGACTGGTCCCGGACCAGCCCGAGCACCGACCCGAGGATGGAGAGGACGGCGGTGCCGAAAGCGGCCTTGGCCAGGAAACCCCGGGAGGGCTGCGCCCCGTCGGGGGCGCGGGGCTGGGACACCTGCGGCTCCGCCGCACGGGTGCCCGGCATCCGGGAAGGCGTCACCGTCACCGTGTACGCTCCGCCCCCACCAACGCCCACCAGGC
The DNA here is from genome assembly GCF_040703965.1 of Streptomyces sp. NPDC006655. Classification (NCBI taxonomy): domain Bacteria; kingdom Bacillati; phylum Actinomycetota; class Actinomycetes; order Kitasatosporales; family Streptomycetaceae; genus Streptomyces; species Streptomyces sp. NPDC006655. The sequence goes on from NZ_JBEYJU010000004.1 coordinate 122,712, forward strand.
CACCGCCCCGAACACCACCGCCGTGAGCACCGTCGACGGCCCCCCGATGTCGGCGTACGCGAAGTCCACGAGCTGCCAGATCAGCAACCCGCACGCCACCAGCGCACAGTCGAGTCCCCTGCCGTCCCCGCGGACCCGCCACCACCCCCGCAACCCGCACACCAGCATCGCCAGCCAGCTGCCGCCGAGCGCCAGCAGCCCGAGCAGCCCCTGCTCGCTGAGCACCAGCAGGTACATGTTGTGCGGCGACAGCAGCGGCTGTTTCCGGTACGCGGCCCCCGCCCCCTCCGTGTCGCTCCCGGAGGACAGCGCCAGCGAGGCGTGCCCGTCCCGGTACGCCGGGAAGTTCTTCAACCCGACTCCGGTGACGGGGTGTTCACGCCACATCCCGGTGGCCGCCGCCCACAGCGTGTACCGGTCGACCACCGACTGGTCCGGCGCGTCCGTGACCTGCCCGATGCTGCTGAGCCGCTCCTGGAGCATCGCCGTACCCACCCCGAAGCCGCCGACCAGCACCACACCCGCGGCGACCGCGACCGCGGCCACCTTCAGCGCCTGCCGCAGTCCGGCCAGCGCCAGCTGGGCACCGCAGGTGAGCACCGTCGCGATCCAGGCGCCGCGGCTGAAGGACACGGCCAGCGGCACCAGCAGCCCGAGCGCGCAGGCGCCCGCGGCCACCCGCTGCCGTACCGGCGCCCGCCCCAGGGCCAGCCCCACCGCGCACACCAGGCCGAAGGCCACCACCGTGGCCATGCCCATCACGTCCTGCGGCCCGAAGGTGCCGACCGCGCGGATCTCCTCACCTTGGTACGACGCCCCGGTCCCGGTGACGTACTGGTGCACGCCGACCGCGCCCTGCCAGCCCGCGAGCCCCACGAACGACCAGGCCAGCAGCCGGAAGTCGGCCCGGTCCCGGACCAGCAGCAGCACGGCGGCCGGCACCAGCACGAACACCTGGAGATAGCGGCCCAGACCGGTCAGCCCCGCCCCCGGCGAGGCCGCGCCCGTCGCGGCCACCGCGAGCCCCACGACCGGCATGCCCAGCACCACGGCGGCGGTGGCGGACAGCGGGCGGCGCCGCTCGCGGACCACCCGCAGCGCGGCGTACAGCACGACCAGTGCGGACACCGCGTCCGCCGGTCCCGCGCCGCCCTCCGCGCCACCCGGGGCGAGCGGCAGCGCGAGGACCGCGAGCACGGCGACCGCGGCCAGGACCGGCGGCAGCCGCAGCGGCCTGGCCGGCGACAGTGCGAAACTCATCGTCAGCTCCCCGTCGAGCGCACGAGCGCGGCCGCGGTGCGCAGCAGGATGCAGACGTCCTGCCACAGCGACCAGTCGTCGATGTAGGCGTTGTCGAAGCGGGCGCGGTCCTCGATGGAGGTGTCGCCGCGCAGCCCGTGGATCTGGGCGAGTCCGGTGATCCCCGTCTGCATCCGGTGGCGGGCCGCGTAGCCCGGATAGGTCTGGCTGAACTGCCCTACGAAGTAAGGCCGTTCGGGGCGCGGGCCGACCAGGCTCATGTCGCCCCACAGCACGTTCCACAGCTGGAGCAGCTCGTCGAGCGAGGTCTGGCGCAGGAACCGGCAGAAGCGGCTCATGCGGACCTCGCCGGCGACGCTCCAGCGGGTCGCGGCCTCGTGCTCGTCGACCGGGCGGTGGGTGCGCAGCTTCAGCAGCGTGAAGGGACGGCCGCCCTTGCCGATGCGCTCCTGCCGGAAGACGACCCCCGGCCCGTCGGTGAGGCGCAGCACCGCGGCGCACACCAGGAGCAGCGGGCTGACCAGGACGAGCGCCGCCCCGGACACGGTGATGTCCAGGATCCGCTTGCCGACGCTGCCGCGCCGCCGCGACCCCATGTCCAGCCGGCGGCAGGAGAACCCGGCGAGCTGGTCGCGCATCTCGTACGCCGGTGAGTCGGCGTCGACCTCCCAGACCACGCAGCCCGACTCGGCGAGCGCCCGCAGCAGCGGGCCCTGTTCGGTGCGGACGGCGGGGTGGACGGTGAGGACGGCCCGGACCCCGTTCTGGATGAGGGCCCGCTCGACCTCCTGTCCGGTGGTGAGAACGGGCAGGCCCCCGGTGCCGTCGGGGTGCTCGGCGACCACGCCGACCGGGCGTACCCCGCAGTCCGGGTGGCGCAGCACGGCGGCGGCCACCCGCTGGGCGGTCGCGGCGGGACCGACGACCAGCGCGGCGCGCGGCCGGCGCAGCAGGGCGAGGCGGCGGCGCCGGTGGACCAGTCCGCGGCACGCGCCGGCCGCCGCCGTGTGCAGGGCGAAGCCCAGCAGCAGGGCGCGCGCGGACAGCGCGTGGTCCGGGTCCCAGGCGGCCAGGGCGGCGGCCAGGCCCAGCCAGACGACGGCGATCCGGCCGCAGACGGCCGGGAGTTCGTCCAAAACGCCCGCCGTCCGCCGGGGCGTGGGCGGGCGCAGCAGTATCGCCCCGGACATGAGCAGTCCGATCAGCACGGGCCGGCGTACGGCCGCGTCCAGGGCGAGCGCGCCGAGCAGGGCGGCGCACAGGTCGGCGGCCAGCAGTGGCGCCGGGGAGGCGTGCCGCGCGGGCGGGCGCCGCGGCGGGAACCGGAAGCCGCCGGCGGTGCGGGCCGGCAGCACGGAGACGGGTGAGAGTACGTGGTCCCGTGGCTGCGGGCCGGGGGAGGGGACGGTGCTTTCCGCGGTCACGAGTGGATGGACTCCCTGCGCTCAAAGGACACGGGCGGGCGCTCGCCGAGGAGTTCGCGGTACAGCTCCGCGACCGCCTCCGCCGTGCGCCGCACGTCGTGGGTGGACTGGACGTGCCGCCGCGCCCGGTCACCGAGCGACGCGCGCAGCTCCGGGTCGAGCAGCAGCCCGGCCACGGCTCCGGCCAGCGCGCCCGGCCGTCCCGGCGGGACGAGGCAGTGTGCGGCGTGTGTGGGCGGCAGGCTCTCCCGGGCGCCGTCGACGTCGGTGACCAGTACCGGCCGCCCGCAGGCCATCGCCTCCAGCGGGGCCAGCGCCATGCCCTCCCAGCGGGAGGGCAGCACCACCAGGTCGGCGGCCCGGTACCAGGGTCGGGCGTCCGCGACGGCGCCGGTGAACTCGACGGAAGCGGGGGCGAGTCGGCGCAGTGCGTCCCGGTCGGGGCCGTCGCCGACCAGCGCCAGCCGGGCCCCCGGCACCCGCCGCAGTACCTCGGGCCAGGCCCGCAGCAACAGGTCCTGCCCCTTCTGTCGGCACAGCCGACCGACGCAGACGACCAGGGGAGCCCCGGTGGACCGCTCGTCCGGGGTGGGGTGACCCGGGGTGAAGTGGGCGGTGTCGATGCCGTTCGGGACGACGGTGTAGCGGGCGCGGATTCCGGCGTGCACGCCGGTCGTGCGCTCCGCCTCGCTGACGCACACCACTCGGTGCGCCCAGCGTGCGCCCCACCGTTCCCACCTGAGCGCCAGCGCCGCGGTGGCGCCGCCGACCGCCTCGAAGGACCAGGCGTGCGGCTGGAACACGGTCGGGACGCGTCCGCGCACGGCCAGCCGGCCGGCGAGACCCGCCTTCGCGCTGTGCGCGTGCACCAGTTCGGGCCGTACCTCGTCGAGCAGGCGGGCGAGTCGTCGTACCTCGTCCGGGAGACCGGCGCCCGGGGAGCGGTCCGCGTACCACCCGCGCACCTCGGCGCCCAGGTCCCGCGCATGGGCCGCCAGTTCCCCGCCGGGGCAGGCCACCGTGACCCGCAGACCCGCCGTGAGCTGGGCCTTCACCAGGTCCAGGACGACTCGGGCCACCCCGCCCTCGACGGGTTGCGTCAGGTGCAGGACCCGTGGCCGAGGGTCGGTGGCTGATCGGTGCATACGGGGTTCCTCGCTCACGGGGGGCGCTCGGGACTGCGGGCGGGAACGCGCCGCACTACTGCACGTCCACGGCGGCGAGGAGCGCGCCCGCCCACGCCGCGTCGCGCTGGGAAACGAGCCTGAACGTCGGCTGGTCACCGCCCTGGGCGAGACCGGTGCCGAGATCGAACACATCCGGGACACGGCCGAGCGTCCGGGCGTACGCGGGCTCACGCGGGGCGCGTACCGGGCCGGGACCGTCGATCGTGGAGTCGAGTACGCCGTCCGCCGGATCGGCGGGGTCGCGCAACGCGGTGGGCGAGTGGTCGGCGGTGGTGAGGGTGAGCGAGTCGCCGGTGCCTTTCCGGCCGCCGTTGTAGGGCACCGCACCCGTCCCGCCGTCGGCGACACGCGGACCGGGTAGCCCGTTCGGCCGAACGTGCGGTACCGCCGCGCGGCACGGCCGCGGGCCCAGGGGATTGCGCATGACCGGCTTCGCTCTTTCCGGGAGAGGGGGACACGGCAAGAGTGCGATGTGCTGCCAATACGGGCGAGTCGGGCGGTTGGCAACTCTAGTCGCTATCCGTATTAATTCGCCAAAACCGGACAAGTGTGTCGGAGTGGTGAAGGCGCCTCCCGGGAGATCACTCCTTTGGCGGCACAACCCGGCGCGATGCCACGCGTTGACACAGCGCTGGGCATCCGCCCGAATGTTTGTTTCGACCCCAAGGAGACCTCTCCATGTCGCGTATCGCGAAGGGCCTGGTCCTGTCCACCGCCGCCGTGGCGGCCGTTGCCGGCGGTGCCGGTGTGGCTGCCGCCAACAGCGGTGCGAACGGTGCCGCCACCCACTCCCCGGGCGTGGTGTCCGGCAACGTCATCGAGGTTCCGGTCCACGTTCCGGTCAACGTCTGCGGCGACACCGTCGACGTGATCGGCCTGCTGAACCCCGCCTTCGGCGAGACCTGCCTCAACGACTGACGGCGGCAGTGCCGTCCGGCCGGCCGTCCGCCCGCGCATCCCGCGGGTGGACGGCCGGTCCGCTTTCCCCGCGTCGCCCTGCGGGCGCATGTCCGCCGGCATCTCCTCCGGGAGCGGGGTTTCCGGCTCGCCCGGACGTCGTTAGACACGGCGTCAGAATTCCCCCGGGCGGCTTGCGTTGCGAAAGCCGCCGAAGAAAGGAACATGATGAAGTCGCTGAAGGCCGTCGCCGTCGTCGCCGGTTCCGTGGCTCTCGCCGGCGTCGCCGCGCCCGCGTTCGCCTCCAACTCCGCCGATCTCACGCCCACCAGCCTCAACGGCGCCGTGAACACCCTTACCAAGGACGGCCTGGACCTGAACCAGGCGATGCCGCTGCGGCACCAGTCGAACGCGCTCAGCACGGAGAACAAGCGCTCCCCGCTCAACACGGTCAAGACCGCGACCGGCGCCCTCAACCAGCACAACCCGCTGCTGGGCGGTCTGCCGCTGCAGAGCTGAGACGCCCCGGGCCGGGACCGTCGATGGGCCGTTCGAGGGACACCGAGGGGTGTCCCTCGTTCGTGTGGCCCGGCCGGCCGGCGTCCGCCGGTCGGGTGAGCGGACACCCGGCCGCCGCACGGCCCGTCGATAGGGTCGCGCGGTGACCTCAACCCCAAGCGCAACCCGCCCCTTCCGCCCCGCCGACCTCGGCACGCTCTCCGTGCTGGCCTGGAGCGGCGAGGCCCCGGACGGCAGCGACATGCCCTACCTGCTGGCCTACTCCCTCGGTGACGCCGAGGGCGGTCCCGAGGCCACCGCGACCGCGGTCGGGGCGCTGCTGGAGAACAACGGGCTGCCGGTCGGCGGCGACCTCGTCGACGGCACCGACCGCCCCGGTCTGCCCGTCACCCTGCTCGTCGAGGCCGGCCACGCCGTCCTCAGCCTGGCCCCGCTCAACGCCCAGTGCCCCGCGCCCGAGGAGTGGCTCGCCGCCGTCGCCGAACGCGGCTACGCCTACCTGGTGTTCACCACCCGCCCCTGGCCCGCCGCCGAGCCCGGCAAGCCCGTCACCCCCGAGGCGCTGAAGGAGTTCGCGGGGGCCGGGGAGACCCTGACGGCCGCCGCCCACGTGGTGCTGCCCGCCCGCAGCCTGCGCGGCTGATGGCGAGAACCGCGGGCGCCGGCCGGGGCTTCGCGCTGCTGACGGTGGTCGCCGGCGCGGCCGGGCTGCTCGCCTCCTGGGCCATCACCCTCGACGAGTTCGCCCTGCTGAGGAACCCGCGCTTCGTGCCCGGGTGCAGCCTGAACCCGGTGGTGTCCTGCGGCAGCGTGATGAAGAGCCCGCAGGCCTCGGTGTTCGGGTTCCCCAACCCGATGCTGGGCCTGGTGGCCTACGCCGTCGTGATCTGCGTCGGCATGAGCCTGCTGGCCGGCGCCCGCTTCCCCGCCTGGTACTGGCTCACCTTCACCGCCGGCTGCGCCTTCGGCATCGGGTTCGTGTCCTGGCTCCAGTTCGAGTCGCTGTACCGGATCGACGCGCTGTGCCTGTGGTGCTGCCTGGCCTGGGTCGCCACCATCCTCCTGTTCTGGTACGTCACCTCCTTCGCCGTACGCCACCGGTTCCTGCCCGCGCCGCGCCGGCTGCGGGAATTCCTCGACGAGTTCACCTGGGTGCTCCCCCTCCTGCACATCGGCGTCGTCGGCATGCTGATCCTGACCCGCTGGTGGGATTTCTGGACGAGCTGAACAGCGGAATTCCGGAATCACCGAAGAGCGGAGCGGTGACCGGCCGACTTGGTGAACAGCCCACTAATGCTGCACCCGGGCGAATTGTGAGCTGATGCCGATGGTGGCTCGTTACCCGGTACGGACGTCGCTCCTCCCGCATCCGAAAGGCCCGTACCTGACATGAAGCCGACCACCCGAGGAACCCTTGCCGCCGTCGTCACGGGCGTCGCCGTAGCCGTGGGCGCCGGCGCCACGCCCGCCGCCGCGACCGGCACGGTCCCCGTCCCCGTGCCCCTGGACGGCGTCGAGAAGTCCCTCCACATGGAGATGCCCACGCTCGGCATGGAGCTGCCGCTGCTGATCCCCGGCGTTCCCGAGACGCCGCGCTACGTCGAGGGCCGGCTCATCCCGGAGCACGCGCTGCCGCAGGTGCCGATGAACGGCGTGCTGCCGGGCGTCGACCTCAGGGTGCCGCTCCCGCACGCCCTCGGTCCCGGCTTCGACCACGTCGGCGTCGACCTCCCCGCCTCCGACCTGCGCACCCTCACCCCCGGCCTGGCCCTGGACGCCCCCCTCACCGCGCCCGACCCGCAGCACTACGGCATGCCGCAGCTCAAGACGCCCGAGATCGGCGTGCTCGGCCCGGTCCTCCAGACGGTCGTCGGCGGTGACCTGGGCGCCGGCCCCGGCAGGTGACCGCCGCCGTACGAGCGCTTTCGGCCGTTCCGTGGGCCGGATGGCGGCGCGGTGGTGACCGGGCGGCCCCTCGGACGGTTACCGGTACCGACACAGGTCGGTGAACCGGACGAGGAGTGAGCATGGTCGTCGGAGTCGGTGGTGTGGCGGTGGGCGCGGAGCCGGGAGCCGGGCGGCCGGGCAGAGCCGCGGCGGGCAGACCGACACGGCGCGAGCTGACCCGGGGACTGTTCGCCTCCGCGGCCGCCCTGGCCCTCGCCCCGGTCGTCGCCGCCTCCCGCCCGGCGCTCCCGGCGGGCGGCCCCGCGGGCACCTCCTTCGACGAGACCTACCGCGGCCGCCGTATCCGGGGCGCCCTGGTGCCGGCGGCCGGACGGGCCGGCGGCGACGGCGAGTGGCAGGTCACCGTGGACGGCCGCCCGCTGCACCTGATGCGGCGGGCCGACGGCAGCTGGCTCAGCATGGTCGACCACTACAGCTCGTACCCCACCCCGCTGGCGGCGACCCGGGCGGCCGTCGACGAGATGGGCCCGGGGCAGCGGCTGCGCGACCTGGCGCCGGGCCCGATGGGCGGGGGACACATGCACACGGGGGCGGCGCGTGGCGTACGTGCGTAAGGACGTCAGCAGGCTGACAGCGGCCGAGCGCAAGCGGCTCGTGCAGGCGTTCCTGGAGGTCAAGCGGCGGGGCGAGTACGACGACTTCGTGCGGACGCACATCGAGTACTACACCCCCGACGGCGAGGACGGACTGCGCGCCGCCCACATGACGCCCTCCTTCCTGCCCTGGCACCGCCGCTTCCTGCTCGATCTGGAGCGTGCCCTGCGCCGGGTGGACCAGTCGGTGACGGTGCCGTACTGGGACTGGACGAGGGACCGTTCGGCGTCCGGGATGCCGTGGACGAAGGACCTGCTCGGCGGGACCGGCCGGGCCCGCGACCAGCAGGTGATGACCGGTCCCTTCGCCTACGCGGCGGGCCACTGGACCATCAGGGAGGGCGTCACCGACGGCGAGTTCCTCACCCGGGACCTGGGCCGTGCCCGCGACCCGTTCGACCTGCCCACCAGGGCCGAACTCGACCGGGCGCTGGCGGACCCCGCCTACGACGTCGCGCCGTGGGACTCGACGGCCACCCGGGGCTTCCGCAACAGGCTGGAGGGCTGGGGCACCGGCAGCGGCAAGGCGTCCTGGCACAACCACAACCGGGTGCACCGCTGGGTCGGCGGTGCGATGGCCGGCGGGGCCTCCGTCAACGACCCCGTCTTCTGGTTCCACCACGCCTTCGTCGACCTCCAGTGGGAGCGCTGGAAGGCCCGGCACCGCGGGCAGCGCTACCTTCCGGCCAAGCCGCCGGGCCCCGGCGACCCGCAGCACGGCCGGATCGTCGCCCGCACCGAGAAACTGCCCCCGTGGGACGTCACCCCCGAATCCCTGGAGGACATGAGCCGGATCTACCGGTACGCGTGAGGCGTCCCGGGGACGGGAAGAGCCCCGGCACGCCGGGCGCCGGGGCTCCTCGTGGGCGGTGGCTCAGGAGCCGTAGCCGCCGTTCTTGCCGTCGCCGCTCTTGAGGTGGCCTTCGTTCGTGCAGTGGTCGCCGAACGCCGGGTTCAGCAGACCGATCACGTCGACCGTGTCGCCGCACAGGTTCACCGGGATGTTGACCGGGACCTCGACGACGTTCCCGGACAGCACGCCGGGCGAGGCGACGGCCTCGCCGTTGGCGCCCGCGTCGGCCAGGGCCAGGCCGGCTCCACCGATCACCACGGCGCCGGTGCCGAGGGCTACGACGGCGGCCTTCGCGATGCGAGACATCACGTTCTCCTTCTGGTTGCCTTGTTGCTCGGGGCGTGCGGCGGCAGGACGAGCCGCCGCACTCCCCGTTCAACGCCGCCACCTGTGGCTGGTCACGCCGATCACCGGACGATCACCCCAAGGGCCGGGGGTCGGGCGCCGCCGCCGTACCCGGGGGACCCGGGCGGACCCGGCGGACCGGGCGGACCGGGCGGTCGCGCACTGTGCGGCCGCCGTGGGCCGTGCGGCCCGCAAAGGCGCCCCGGGCGCTTCGTACCCCCGGGCCCCGGCCGCCGCCGTGCCATGCTGGGCGCGACTACCCGGAGGTGGCACAGGCGATGGACTGGGCTCGGTTCGCGCAGCAGCTGGCGGCGATGGCACGGGACCTGCTGGCGCAGGAGTCGGTCGACGCCACCCTGGCGAGGATCACCGCCTCGGCCACGGAGCTCGTGGAGGGCTGCGACGCGGCCGGCATCCTGGTGCTGCACGGCACCAAGGTGCAGTCGCTCGCCCCCACGGAGCAGCTGGTCGTCGACAGCGACCGGTTGCAGGAGCGGCTGGGTGAGGGGCCCTGCTTCGACGCGGCCCGCGCCAAGGACGGGGAGCGGGTCTTCCGCATCCCGGACTTCAACGAGGAGCAGCCGCGCTGGCCCGCCTACGGTCCCGCGGCCCACCGGCTCGGCGTCGGCAGCATGATGGGTTTCCTGCTGTACACCGAGGACGAGGAACTCGGCGCGCTGAACGTCTACTCCCGCAGGCCGGGCGCCTTCACCGAGGCAGGCGAGCTGGCCGGCTGGCTGCTGGCCTCCCACGCCGCGGTCGCCTTCTCCAGCGCGCGTACCCATGCCCAGCTGGAGCGGGCCGTCGCCACCCGCCACCTGATCGGCGAGGCCATGGGCATCCTCATGGGCAGCCACCAGCTCACCGAGGAGCAGGCGTTCGCCGTGCTGCGCCGCTACTCGCAGGAGAACAACATCAAACTCCGCGAGGTCGCCCGCCGGGTCTGCGAACAGGGCAGCCTCGGCTGACCTGTCCGGGAACGCGGTGAGGGCTGGGCAGGGGGCCGAGGGGCTGACGCCGGCTGCGGTGGCGGACGGCGTCGACAACCAGCCCTTTTGACGGGGGCCGGCGACGGACGCGCCATGACCGGCGCGACCCCGCCCGCATGGAACCTGACCTGCGCCCCCGGCAGGACTCGAACCTGCGGCCAAGCGCTTAGAAGGCGCCTGCTCTATCCACTGAGCTACGGGGGCCGGCTGTGCTGGCCTCGTACGTACTGCCCTGGTGCGGGCCGGTCCGTGACGTTGCCGGGGACAAGGGTAGAACTCCCCGTTCCTCGTCCCTGTCGCTTCGCCTCCGTGGCTCAATGTGGAGGTTCGGTGAAGCGGTCCTGATAATCGCAGGCAGGTACGAATCGTGCATCGCTTTTGGCGCCCGACGCACCGGGTGTTGTGCACTCGTTATGCCTGGACTATGCCTCTGTCCCAGTCGCCCCTTCCGTCCGTTGTGTTCTATCGGCGCGCAGACATGTCTATATGCTTCAGAATTCCCCTAAAATTGGGCATTCTTCGCATGTGGTGACCTTGGACGTACGGCCTCAGCTGCTCGACACACTTTCCGCCCTGCGCGACCGTGTCGCGGCCGCACGCTTCCCGCTGCCCCTGGCGGGGGCCGCACGCGCGCGCGCCAACCGCGACGAACTCCTCGCCCAACTCGACGACTATCTGGTGCCCCGCCTCAAAGAACCCGAAGCGCCGGTGCTGGCCGTCGTGGGCGGCTCCACCGGCGCCGGCAAGTCGACCCTCGTCAACTCCCTTGTGGGGCGCCGGGTCAGCGAGGCGGGCGTGCTGCGACCGACCACCCGCACACCGGTGCTGGTCTGCCATCCGGAGGACCACCACTGGTTCAGCGGGATGCGCGTGCTGCCCGACCTCACCCGGGTGTGGGAACCGCACCGGGAACCCGGTGACGAACCCATCCTGCCCGCCGAGGACCCCGGGCACGTCCTGCGCATCGAGACCGCCGACAGCCTCCCGCGCGGCCTCGCCCTCCTCGACGCCCCCGACATCGACTCCCTGGTCGTCGGCAACCGCGTCCTCGCCGCGGAACTCATGTGCGCCGCCGACGTCTGGGTGATGGTGACCAGCGCCGCCCGTTACGCCGACGCCGTCCCCTGGCACCTGCTGCGCACCGCCAAGGAGTACGACGTCACCCTGGTGACCGTCCTCGACCGGGTGCCCCACCAGGTCGTCTCCGAGGTCTCCCGGCAGTACGGCGCGCTGCTCACCAAGGCCGGGCTCGGCGACGTACCCCGGTTCACGGTGCCCGAACTGCCCGAGTCGGCCTGGGGCGGCGGGCTGCTCCCCGGCACCGCCGTCGCCCCGCTGCGCACGTGGCTCGTGCACCAGGCGCAGGACCCCGGCGCCCGCCGGCAGACCCTGGCCCGCACCGCCCACGGGGTCCTCGACTCCCTCAAGGCCCGGATGCCCGAACTGGCCGGTGCCGCCGCCGCCCAGTACGCCGCCGCGCTCCGCCTGACCTCCGCCGTCGACGCGGCGTACGACAGTGAGCACGCGCGCGTGCGGGGCCGGTTGCAGAGCGGTGCCGTCCTGGCCGGCGACGCCCTCAAGCGCTGGCGCGCCTTCCCCCTCGACTGCACCCCCGGCGAACTGCTGGACGCCCTGGTGGAGAGCCTCGCCGCGCTGCTGCTGTGCTCCGTGACGGCGGCCGACGAGCGTATCGACGACGCCTGGCGCCGGGAACCCGCCTCCGCCGCCGCGGGGCTCTCCGACCGGGACCCGTCCCTGGAGAGCGCCGAGCACCGCATCGGACTCGCGGTCCGGCGCTGGCGGCGCGAGCTGGAGGAGTACGCCGAGGACGAGGTGCGGGAACTCGACCGCAGCGTCGCCCCCGACCCCGAGACCGTCGCCGCCCTGGTCGCCACCGCACTGCTCGGCGGGCGCCGCACCCGGGCGGCGGGGGAGCGGCTCGGTGAACGGATCGGCGCGCACGGAGCGCTGCGGCTGCGCGACCGCGGGGGACGGCTGCTCACCGAGCACGTGGACCGCGTGATGCTCACCGAACGCGAGCGCCGCCTCGCCCCGCTCGACGCCCTCGACATCCATCCCGAACCCCAGGCCGAACTCATCGCCGCCCTGTCCGTCCTCCAGAAGGAGAGGTGACCGGTGACCGCCGTCACTGACCACGACCACAGGGATCACCTGAAACGCATGGATCACACCAGTGATTACCCCAGCGACTTCGAACCCGCCCTGACCACCCCGGACCACCCGGCCCCGGACCCCGCACCGGAAGCACCCGGGGACCAGGGACGGGATTCCGCCCAGGACCAGGGACGGGATTGCGCCCGGGACGAGGGACGCGATTCCGCCCGGGACCAGAGGGGGGATTCCGTCCGGGACCAGAGGGGGGATTCTGTCGGGGACCAGGACAGAGGTTCCGCCCGGGACCAGGTCAGGGACTCGGTCCGGGGCCAGGGGCGGGACTCCGCCCTTGACCGGCGCAGCGCTTCCGCCCCCGATCAGGGAGAGGGCCCCGCCGGACGGGACTCCGCCGGACGGGACTCCGCCGGACGGGACTCCGCCGGACGGGACTCTGTCCGGGAGCAGGGAAGGGGCCCTCTCCGGGAACAGGCCGGAGAATCCCGCCGGGACCAGGCCCCCGACTCCCGCCGGGACCACGTTCCGGGTCCGGTCCGGGGTCAGAGCAGGGATTCCCTCAGGGAGCGTGCCCAGGATCCCGTCAGGGACCAGGTCAGGGAACCCGCTTCGGACCCGGCGCGGAACTCGGCGCGGGGCCCCTCCCAGGACTCCGTGCGGGGCCCCGCACCGGACGCCTCACCGATCGAGCCGCACGGGCGGGACGGGCGGGACGGGCGGGACGGCGGAGCCGAGGATTCCGCGGACGCGAACACGCACGCGAACGCCCACACCAACGCGCACACGCATGCGGACGCCGACGAGGACGCGGACCTCGCCGACCTGGTGGAGGTGACCGTCGAGGCGGAGAAGGTGCCGCACGCGCGCGTACGGGACCAACGCGTCCGAGACCAACGAGAGCGCACCGGCGACGCCCAGAACGCCGACGGCACCCCGGCCCCGGCCGAATCCCCCGGCGCGGCCGACGACGTCTGGGACGACGGCCTCATCGCCCGCCGCAGCACCGAGGCCACCGCCAAACCGGCCGTCCCCGTCCTGGAGACCAGGGGCCCGGGCGCCCCCACCCCCGTCCCCCTGGCGTACGAGGGCCCACTGCGTTCCCGCCTCGACGCCCTGCGTGAACTCGTCGGCCTCTCCCGCACCCGCCTCGACAGCCACACCCTCGCCGAGGCCGGCCGGGTCCTGGACGAGGCGGCCGCCCGGCGCAAACTCTCCGGCCAGCACACCGTCGTCGCCATCGCCGGCGCCACCGGCAGCGGCAAGTCCCAGCTCTTCAACGCGCTCGCCGGCGTGGCCATCTCGGAGACCGGCGTACGCCGGCCGACCACCGCCGCTCCCATCGCGTGCAGTTGGAGCGACGGCAGCGCGGCCCTCATCGACCGGCTCGGCATCCCGGGCCGGCTGCGCCGCCGCCCCGTGCACAACCCGGAGGCGGACGCCCAGCTCCGCGGACTGATCCTGGTCGACCTGCCCGACCACGACTCGGCCGCCGTCCAGCACCGCGAACAGGTCGACCGGATCCTGAAACTGGTCGACGCGGTGATCTGGGTCGTCGACCCCGAGAAGTACGCCGACGCCGTCCTCCACGAGCGCTATCTGCGGCCCATGGCCGGCCACGCGGAGGTCATGTTCGTCGTCCTCAACCAGACCGACCGGCTCCCCGGCGAGGCCACCCACCAGGTCCTGGACGATCTGCGCAGGCTGCTCGACGAGGACGGTGTGGCGCTCGGCGAGTACGGCGACCCGGGTGCCACCGTGCTCGCCCTGTCCGCGCTCACCGGCGACGGCGTCGGCGAACTGCGCGAGGCACTGGGCCAGTTCGTGTCCGAGCGGGGCGCGGCGGCCCGGCGGGTCGCGGCCGACGTGGACGCCGCCGCGGCCCGGCTGCGGCCCGTCTACGCCACCGGGCGGCGCCCCGGGCTCACGGAAGAGGCGCGCGACGAGTTCGCCGCGCGGCTCGCGGACGCGGTGGGCGCCACCGCCGCGGGCGACGCCGCCGAGCGGGCCTGGCGGCGCAACGCCAACCGCGCCTGCGGCACCCCCTGGCTGCGGCTGTGGCGCTGGCACCAGGGGCGCGGCGGACCCCCCACGGGGCGCCTGCAACCGGCGCCGCCGGAGGAGGAGGCCACCGCGCGGCAGCGGGTCGAGCACGCGGTGCGCACGGTCTCCGAGCAGGCCTCGGCCGGGCTGCCGACGCCCTGGGCGCAGGCGGTGCGGGAGGCGGCCCTGCGCGGCTCGCAGGGCCTGCCGGAGGCGCTCGACGAACTCGCGGCACGGGCGGGACTGCCGCCGGGGCGGCCCCCGCGCCCCGGCTGGTGGCCGGTGGCGGTGCTCGCGCAGGCCGCGATGACGCTCCTCCAGGTGGTCGGCGGGCTGTGGCTGGTGGGGCAGATCGCCGGCTTGACGGCGCCCAATCTGGGCGTTCCGGTGCTGCTGATGGTCGCCGGGATCGTCGGCGGACCACTGGTCGAGTGGGGTTGCCGGATGGCGGCACGGGGACCGGCCCGGCGGTACGGCCTGGAGGCGGAGCGCCGGTTGCGGGAGGCGGCGGCCGGCTGCGGACGGGCCCGGGTGCTGGATCCGGTGGCGGCGGAGCTGCTGCGGTACCAGGAGGTGCGCGAGCAGTACGCGAGGGTCACGCGGACCGGCGCCGGAGTGGGGTGAGACTGTCCCGGAGGACGTGGATCACCCGTCCGGGTCGTGGAGTTGTCCACAGCCCGGACGGCCGTCCACAGCTCCCCACGGGCCCGGCCCGGCGGCGGCACTCTGGTCCCGCGGCGATCACGACGGGCGAGGTCCCGACCCGGTCGCCGCGGTGGACACAGCCGTACGGGACGGGCCCGTACGGGCATCCGCCCGGCCACGGCGGCCGGACGAGGGAGGGGTTCGTGATGAACGAGACGATGGTCTGCGCGGTGGGCAACGTGGCGACGCGGCCGGTGTACCGGGAGCTGGCGGCGGGACCGTCGGCACGGTTCCGGCTGGCGGTGACCGCGCGCTACTGGGACCGCGAGAAGAGCACCTGGACGGACGGCCACACCAACTTCTTCACGGTGTGGGCCAACCGCCAGCTCGCCACCAACGCGGCGACCTCGCTGTCCGTGGGCGACCCGGTCGTCGTACAGGGACGGCTGAAGGTGCGCACCGAGACCCGGGAGGGCCAGCAGTGGACCTCCGCCGACATCGACGCCGTGGCGATCGGCCACGACCTCGCGCGCGGTACGACGGCCTTCCGCAGGCCCGCCAAGCCGGACACGGCGGCCCCCGCCCCGCCGAGCCCGGAACCGGAGTGGGAGACACCGGCGGAATCCCCGGAACCGGTACCGGCGATGTGAATCCGCCACCTCCGAGCGCTACTTGACGGCTTGTCGGCGAATACGCTCCGAAATGCCCACCAGCACGACCGGATGGATTTGTCGACAAGCCCGGCCCGTTCGCGCTTCCGCGATAACGATTGCGGCTCGGATCGCTCATCCGACCATCTCACCGCGAAAGGCGGGTCCGGCTGATCCATAGGATGCCGGGCAAGGCCCCTGGGGCCGCTGATTCTGCTGGTGGGACCACCCCCCGCGTCCAACGGGTCCTGCTCGAAGGGGAATTCTGTGCTCGCTGCGTTCTCTGGTCCCTCGGCGCCCCGCGCGTCCGCCAGGCACTCCGGCACGACCGTGTCCACGAGAGGCGTGGGCCGCCTCGCCGCCGTGACGCTGGCGTCCGGTCTGGTGGCCGCCGCGGTGCTGACCGGCGCCGGCCGGGCGGCGGCCGACGACGGGACCACGCAGAGCCAGAGCGGCGCGTCCGCCACCATGAACGGCCTGAAGACCTACGGCGAGGCCGTGGTGCACGGCGACGGCGGCGACGAGCAGGTGGCCGCGGGCCTGTTCGAGATGTCCGTGGACGGCGGCGGCACGCTCCAGACGTACTGCGTCGACCTGCACAACCCCACCCAGCGGGACGCCAAGTACCACGAGACGCCCTGGAGCGGCACCTCGCTGGGAGCCAACAGGAACGCGGGCAAGATCCGCTGGATCCTGCAGAACTCCTACCCGCAGGTCAACGACCTCGCCGCGCTCGCCCGCAAGGCCGGGGTCGGCAGCCTCACCGAGCAGGACGCGGCAGCCGGCACCCAGGTGGCGATCTGGCGCTACTCGGACGGTGCGGACGTCGACGCCGTCGACCCTCAGGCCGAGAAGCTCGCCGACTACCTGGAGAAGAGCGCCGGCGGTCAGAACGAGCCGCAGGCCTCCCTCACCCTGTCCCCGCCCGCCGTCTCCGGCCGCCCGGGCGCCCTGCTCGGCCCGGTGACGGTCCGCACCAACGCGCGCACCGTCGCCGTGCTCCCGCCGGCCGACGCCGCGCTCAGCGGTGTCCGGATCACCGACAGGACGGGCAGGCCCGTCACCACCGCCCAGAACGGCACCGAGCTCTACTTCAAGGTCCCCGACGACGCCCAGGACGGCTCCGCCGAGCTGACCCTCCAGGCGTCCACCACCGTCCCGGTCGGCCGCGCCCTCGCCTCCGACGGCCGCAGCCAGACCCAGATCCTGGCCGGCTCCAGCGAGTCCACGGTCGCCGCGACCGCCAACGCGACCTGGGCGGACCAGGGCGCCGTCCTGGCACTGTCGGCGGACAAGGACTGCGCCAGACGAGGCCTGGACGTCACCGCGGCCAACACCGGGGACGAGCCGTTCACCTTCGAGCTGATGAACACCGAGTACTCGATCTCCGCCGACACCAGGCGCACGGTGACCGTCCCGCTCCAGGAGGACCAGCCCTACGACTTCACGATCACCGGCCCGCACGACCTCGAACGCCGCTTCACCGGGGTCTTCGACTGCAAGACCCAGAGCACCGACGCCGATCTCACCACCCAGACCCTCAGCGAACCCAGCCCCGCCTCGGTGGGCGGCACCACGACCGCCAACCTGGCCGCCACCGGCGGCGACTCCGCCACCGGCGTGATCACCGGCGTGGCCATCGGCCTTGTGGTCATCGGCGGCGCGGTCCTGGTGATCCTCCGCCAACGCGAATCCGAACAGACCGACTGACTGCCGTCCCGGCCCCGGGCACCCCGGCTGGGGCATCGCTGGAGGAGGTGGGCGCGGATGGATCGACGCGTTCAGCAACTCCCCGACCGCCGACGGGACATCCTCGCCGGCCTCCCCGACGTCCGTACGCGTCGCCTCGCCCGCCGCAGCCGTCACTGGGCAGGGATGACGCGATCGGAGAGGCTAGGGGCATGCAACTGCCGCTGACCCATGGCGAGACCACGCTCATCGAGGTCGTCCGCATCACCGACCCCGTCAGGCACCTCAGTTCGGAGGATCTGGCCGGAGACACTGCCGCGATCTGGGAGGGAGACCAGGTCCAGCGGGCCCTGTCCCTGATCGCCGACCTCCCAGAAGGTGAGCTGTACCGCTGCTTCCTCCCGGGCTGGGGGATCCGGGCGCACAGCTCCACCCGTCAACTCTTCGAAATAGCCTTCTGCTTTCGCTGCCACGGCGCCCGTGTCTGGGAACCGGGTCTTCCGGTAGAACAGCAAGGCCACACCTTCGACGCGAACAGCCCTCCCGCGCGCGAACTGCTCGACCGATTCAGCTCCTGCCTGCCGAACTGAGGTGGCTCTCCAGCAGCGCCCCCACGTCCGCCGACGGATGCAGGCGCGGCACGGACTGCCGAGTCGGCGAGCGGGCGCATCCGCGCCCGCCAGCAGACCGACCGCCGCCCGTAGCGCCTCGACGCCGCCGCGCGCGTCGAGCAGCCGGAACGCGCCGACTCGGACGTGCCGCGGGCGCTCGGCGCCGGTGCGTTCCAGTAGCCAGTCGGCGGGCAGTTCCCTCGCCCAGGGCAGCAGGGCGACGGCCGTCTCGCGGACCACACCGGCGGCAGGGTCGTCGAGGAGCGGCCGCAACTGGTCCACGACGACGCAGTCCAGTGCCCGCAGCCCTGCCACCGCCCGTGCGCGCACCTCGCCCACCGGGTGCGCGAGCAGCGGCCGCAGCAGCCCGGCGTCCACGCGGTTCCCGCACTCGGCCAGCCCGATCACCGCACCGGCCGGCAACTCGAGGGCGTCCGGAGCCGCGCACCGCTGCCGGTACCAGGCCACCGGATCACCACCCAGCTGTCGTACGACATACCGGGCGCAGGCACGCACGAGCGCGGACCGGTCGACGAGGAAGGACTCCGCCTGCTCCGACCGGCCCGCCCGCCGCAGCCCGGTGACGCCGGCCGAACGGGTCAGCGGGTTGCGCGCGGACAGCAGCGGAGGCAGCACCTCCTCGTACTCCTCCTCCCGCAGAGCCGCGAGTGCCGCTGTGGCACACAGGTCCTGGACCACGGTGTCCTCGTCCCGCGCGGCCGCGCGGGCCAGCTCAGCGGGACGGAGCAGCCGGCCCTCGACGGCCAGCCGGTACGCGAACCGTCGTACGGTGCGGTCGGGGTCGGTGAAGAGAGCCACGAGCTGCCCGCGGGTCGCCCGGCGCGACAACTGACCGAGCACATCGACGCCGAAGGCACCTCTGCTGCGACGGCCGACGCGGAGGACGAGCGGCGCGAGAGCGAGGGCAGAGTCCACATCCAGGGCCTCACGCAGCAGCTGCCGGGCGCACTCGCGCACCGGCTCGGCCCAATCGGCGCAGCGGATCACGATCAACGGCAGCAGACCGCGGTATCGCGCCGACCGGCGCACCGCCTCCTGGCGGATCCGCCCGTCGCGGTGGCAGAGGGCGAGCGCGAGCCGGGACTCGCCGAGCTGGGACAGGTCGGCGGGCAGGGGAGCCACTCGTTCCCACTCCGGCAGCAACCGCCGTCCGTGCCAGGCCGTCTCACGGGCTCCCGCGTCCAGCGTGAGCCAGTCGCCGGGGTCGGAGACGTCAAGTGTGTCCCCGAGCGGCGCACCTTCCGCGAGCCGCACCGCCGCCGCTGCCCCGTCCTCCACGTCCCCGAGCATCCCCGCCCCCTCCAGCAGCCGTACCGGGCGATCGTAGGGTGCAGCGATGTCGCAGGGCGCGCGAAATACGCCCCGACCCCGCCGCGCCCCGTCAGCCGGCCCCCACGGCGTCGAGCCAAGCGGCGAGCGCTGAGAAGTCGGCGTCCACGAGCCCCTTGGTCGGGTCGACGCGATGAAGGAGTGATGCCCCGGGGTGTTGCGCGGCGACCCAGACACGGTCGGTGGCGCCGATCTCGTCGTCGACCCAGATGAACGGCCGGCCGTCGGACCACTCGACCAGCGGACGGGTCTTCCAGTGCAGCCCGCGGGGGACGTCGTCGGCGCCGGAGTCCGGCCACTCCACCACGGGGAGCGTCGGTAGCCCGAGGCGTGGTGCCACCGCCTCGTTCGCATCCTCCAGCCATGTCGTGGCCCACACGAGAGGGCAGCCCAGGGTCAGGAGGCGCGGTCCGACGCCGGGATCCAGTCGGTCGAGCAGCGGGTTCCCGTGATCGAACGACGTCGGGGAGTCGGGAACAGCGGCTCGCAGCCGCCCCTCCGACGAACCGAACGGGATCAGCGGACCGTCGACGTCGAGGAAGAGGATGGGGCGGTCCACCGTGCTGGTCACAGCGTCACGATAGCCGCGGAAGGAAGGGGAAGACGCTGCGTAGCGGGCCGTTCCTCAACCGCTCCCGTACCGTCGCCGGGCCGTCCCTGGGCCCGCCGAGGCCTCCCGCCACCGGTGAACCCCCAGATCACAGCCCCCCAACCGAACGGGTTAACACCAGAGGCTGGACGTCAGGCAAGATGGGATGTATCTGCCCACTGCCTGATTTCAAGCTGCCGGACGGTTTCTCTTGGCTGAGTTCATTTACACCATGCGCAAGACGCGCAAGGCAATCGGCGACAAGGTGATCCTTGATGACGTCTCGCTGAACTTCCTGCCCGGCGCGAAGATCGGTGTGGTCGGCCCGAACGGTGCCGGCAAGTCCACCATTCTGAAGATCATGGCGGGACTGGACCAGCCGTCCAACGGTGACGCGTACCTCTCCCCGGGCTACACCGTCGGCATCCTCCTCCAGGAGCCGCCCCTCAACGAGGAGAAGACCGTCCTGGAGAACGTCCAGGAGGGTGTCGCCGAGGTCAAGGGCAAGCTCGACCGGTTCAACGAGATCGCCGAGCTGATGGCGACCGACTACTCCGACGCGCTCCTCGACGAGATGGGCAAGCTCCAGGAGGAGCTGGACCACGCCAACGCCTGGGACCTCGACGCCCAGCTCGAGCAGGCCATGGACGCCCTCGGCTGCCCGCCCGGCGACTGGCCCGTCACCAACCTCTCGGGTGGTGAGAAGCGCCGCGTCGCCCTGTGCAAGCTGCTGCTCGAGGCCCCCGACCTGCTGCTCCTCGACGAGCCCACCAACCACCTCGACGCCGAGTCGGTGAACTGGCTGGAGCAGCACCTGGCCAAGTACGACGGCACCATCGTGGCCGTCACCCACGACCGGTACTTCCTGGACAACGTGGCCGGCTGGATCTGCGAGGTCGACCGCGGCCGGCTGCACGGCTACGAGGGCAACTACTCCAAGTACCTGGAGACCAAGCAGGCGCGTCTCAAGGTCGAGGGCCAGAAGGACGCCAAGCGCGCCAAGCGGCTCAAGGAGGAGCTGGAGTGGGTGCGCTCCAACGCCAAGGGACGCCAGGCCAAGTCCAAGGCCCGTCTCGCGCGGTACGAGGAGATGGCCGCCGAGGCCGACAAGATGCGGAAGCTGGACTTCGAGGAGATCCAGATCCCGCCGGGCCCGCGGCTCGGCAGCATCGTCGTCGAGGTCAACAACCTCACCAAGGGCTTCGGCGACAAGGTCCTGATCGACGACCTGAGCTTCACGCTGCCCCGTAACGGGATCGTCGGGGTCATCGGCCCCAACGGTGCCGGCAAGACCACCCTCTTCAAGATGATCCAGGGTCTGGAGACCCCGGACGCCGGCACCATCAAGGTCGGCGAGACCGTCAAGATCTCGTACGTCGACCAGAGCCGCGCCAACATCGACCCGAAGAAGACCCTGTGGGCGGTCGTCTCCGACGAGCTCGACTACATCAACGTGGGCCAGGTCGAGATGCCGAGCCGCGCCTACGTCTCCGCCTTCGGGTTCAAGGGCCCCGACCAGCAGAAGCCGGCCGGCGTGCTCTCCGGCGGTGAGCGCAACCGGCTGAACCTGGCCCTCACCCTGAAGCAGGGCGGCAACCTGCTGCTCCTCGACGAGCCGACCAACGACCTCGACGTCGAGACCCTCGGCAGCCTGGAGAACGCGCTGCTGGAGTTCCCGGGCGCGGCCGTGGTCGTCTCCCACGACCGGTGGTTCCTGGACCGGGTGGCCACCCACATCCTCGCCTACGAGGGCGACTCCAAGTGGTTCTGGTTCGAGGGCAACTTCGAGTCGTACGAGAAGAACAAGATCGAGCGGCTCGGTCCGGACGCCGCGCGTCCGCACCGTGCCACCTACAAGAAGCTGACCCGGGGCTGATCGGTCTTGCGCCACATCTACCGCTGCCCCCTGCGCTGGTCCGACATGGACGCGTACGGCCACGTCAACAACGCGGTCTTCGTCCGCTACCTGGAGGAGGCCCGCATCGACTGGCTGTTCCGGCCGGACAAGGAGTTCAAGCAGGGGTCGGTGGTGGCGCGCCACGAGATCGACTACAAGCGGCAGCTCGTCCACCGGCACCACCCGGTCGACATCGAGCTGTGGGTCACCGAGATCAGGGCCGCGTCCTTCACCGTCACCTACGAGGTGAAGGACGACGACCTGGTCTACGTCCGGGCCGCGACGGTGGTCGTGCCGTTCGACTTCGAGTCCGGACGGCCGCGCCGGCTCACCGCCGAGGAACGTGACTTCCTCGCGGAGTACCGGGACGACGACAAGGAGGAGGCCGTCGCCGCATGACGGATCTCCACCTGGCCGACGACGGGGAGGCGGCGGACCTCGCGGCCTTCCTCTCCCGGCTGCTGCGCTACGACCGTTCCGCCGCCGTCCGTCTCCAGGCGGCCGGCACCGCGCTCGCCGTCTTCGGCCGGCCGCCGTCCTTCGAGGTGCTGGCCGTCCGCGCGGTGCGCCTGGCCAAGCCGTACGAGGACGGTCTCGACGTCACCCTCGACGTGACCGTGTCGGCGGGGGAGCTGTTGGAGTCCGTGGACGAGCAGGCCGGTACGGCCGCCGTGCCCGGGGCCGTGACCGGGCCGCCGTGGGCCGGTGTGCTGCCCCCGCGGGGCGGCTGGCGGCCCGAGCCCGGCCTGCCCGCGCCGCAGGCGCTGCGCGCCACCGTGGCCGCCGCGGTGCGTGAGTTCCGCTCCCGCACGGACGAGTTGGCACCGGACGGCCGTACCCGCGACGCGCTGGACCGGATCGGCCGGGACATCTGGTCCCGGACCGTGGGTGCCACCGGGCTCCCGGTGCGGGCCGTGCACGCGGCCCAGTCGCTGGGCTTCCTGCGGCCCGCCGGACCGGCCGACGAGGCGGTGCTGCTGTCGGCCGGGGCGTGGCTGCGGCTGCGGACGCCGTTCGGGTCGATCGCCGTGCGCCGGGCGGGACTCGGGTCGCTGGGCGTCAGCGTCCGCTGACCCGCCCCGGCCCCCTCGCCCCGGCCCGCTCGGCGTCGGCGTCCGCCGGGGGACCGTTTGACGGAGAGCGGGTCAGTCCGGGGTGTTTATCATCGAGGCGGCCGCGTAGGTGAGGTAGTTCCAGAGCTGTTCCCGGTGCTCCTCGGCGAGCCCCAGCTCGTCCACCGCCACCCGCATGTGCCGCAGCCAGGCGTCGTGCGCCGCCCGGTCCACCGTGAACGGG
Source organism: Streptomyces sp. NPDC006655 (assembly GCF_040703965.1). NCBI lineage: Bacteria > Bacillati > Actinomycetota > Actinomycetes > Kitasatosporales > Streptomycetaceae > Streptomyces > Streptomyces sp. NPDC006655. The sequence continues at coordinate 145,644 of NZ_JBEYJU010000004.1, forward strand.
ACGTGCCGCATCCGCAGCCGGGGGTGACCGCGGTTGTCGCTGTACGTCGTGGGGCCGCCCCAGTACTGCATGAGGAACAGGGTGAGCCGCTCCTCGGCCGGACCCAGGTCCTCCTCCGGGTACATCGGCCGCAGCAGCTCGTCCTCGGCGACGCCCTCGTAGAAACGGTGGACCAGCCGGCGGAACGTCTCTTCCCCGCCGACCAGCTCGTAGAAGGTCTTCTCCTGAAGCGTGCCGCGCCGAATCTCTCTCACCCGTACATGGTCTCAGACGGGGTGACCCAGGACTCGAGGCTTAGGACCTGCCGGCCGCCGGGTGCCTAGGCTGGAGACATGGGCCTCTACGACGCGGAGACCGAGGAGCTCGCCGCCGGCGCGCGGGCCGAGCTGGTGCGGGAGATCGACGCCGAGAGGGTCTGGGCGGCGGAACCGGTGTGGCGGGCGGCCTTCGAGGCGGTGCCCCGGCATCTGTTCGTGCCGTACTACTACGTCGCCGGGGTGCGGGGGTACGAGCGCCGGTGGGGCGAGAGTCCCGACCCGGCGGCGCGGGAGCGGTGGGTGCGGGGCGCGTACGAGGACGTTCCGCTGGCCACCCGGCTGCGCGACGGTGAGCTGCTGTCCTCCAGCAGCCAGCCGTCGCTGATGGCGCGGATGCTGGTGGCGCTGCGGGTGGCCGACGGTGACCGGGTGCTGGAGATCGGTGCGGGCACCGGGTACAACGCGGCGCTGCTCGCCCACCGGCTGGGGGACGACCGCCTGGTCACGACCGTGGACGTGGAGCCGGAGATCGTCGAGTCGGCGCGGCGGCACCTGGCGTCGGCGGGGTACCGGCCGGCCGTCGTCACGGGGGACGGGGCGCGGGGGGTGCCGGAGCGGGCGCCGTACGAGCGGATCATCGCGACGTGCGCGCTGCCGGGAGTGCCGCGGGCCTGGGTCGGCCAGTGCGTGCCGGGGGCGCGGATCCTCTCGCCGGTGGCCACCGGGCTGCTGGCGCTGGCCGTGGAGGGCGCGGGGCGTGCCGAGGGGCGGTTCCTGGCGTCGGCGGCGTTCTTCGTGCCGTTGCGGGGGGTGCCGAGGGCGGCCGGGGCGGGGGACGCGGGCGGGGTGCCGGCCTGGGCCCTCGGGGACGAGTCCTTCCAGTTCCTGGCGGAGCTGACCCGGGGGGTGCTCGCGCCGAAGGAGGCCTACGAGGTGTGGGCGGGGCAGGGCAGGCCGGGGCGGGAGCGGTACGGGGTGACGGTGGAGGAGGGCGGGGAGTGGCTGTGGCTGGACGACCGGGAGGGGCCGTTCGTCTGGCCGCTCCCGGTCTGACGCCGATCACGGGGCGCCGCGCTCAGCACCGTCGGACGGTGACTCAGCCCCGTCGGACGGTGATCGTCGTCCAGGCGCCCACGTGCACCCGGTCGCCGTCCTGGAGGGGCACCGGGACGAAGGGCTGGATCGGGTCCTCGCCGCCGTTCACCGTGGTGCCGTTCGTCGAGTTCTGGTCGACGACCGCCCAGCTGCCGTCCGGCTGCTGGACCAGGACCGCGTGCTGGTGCGAGACGCCCGGGTCCTCCGGCGGCACCGACAGGTCGATGTCGGGGGTGTCGCCGGTGGAGTGCCGGCGACGGCCGATGGTGACCTGGTTCCCGGTGAGGGTGCGCTGCTGCTCGGGGGAGTACGCGGGCAGGTTGAGGCCGGCCGCCTCGGGGCCCGAGCGCTGCATCATCGCCATGAAGTACTCGCGGTCCGGGCCGATCGTCGCCGTCCAGGTCGCCGGGGACTGCGGGGCCTGCGGGAATCCGGAGCCCGGGGCCTGGGTGGAACCGGGCTGCGGGTAGCCGTAGCCGCCGGGGCGGCCGCCCGGGGCGCCGGGTCCGCCCGACGGCGGGGAGATCACCCAGTCGTCGTCACCGCCGCCGAAGGACGGGCCGCCGGCCGGGGGCCGGGTGGTCTCCTGCGGGAAGCCGGGCGGGGCCGACTGCTGGAAGGCGCCGGGCGCGCCCGAGGAGGTCGCGCCGGGGCCGCCGGGCGGCGGCGGAACCGGCGGCCGGGACGGGTCGCCGCCGAAGGGGCCGCCCGCGGGGCCGCCGGGGTCGCGGGTGTAGGGGCCGGAGGCCTGACCGGTGCCGGGGGCGCCGCCGAAGCCGGAGGGGCCGCCGCCGGGTTTCTGGCCCGGGCCGCCACCGAACGCCGAAGGCCCGCGCTCGCCGCCGAAGGGCGGGGGGCCGGACTGGCCGCGGTCGCCGCCGAACTGCGGGGGACCGGACTGGCCCCGGTCACCCCCGAAGGGCGGGGGACCGGAGGCACCGCGCTCCTCGCCGAAGGTCGGCGGTCCGGACTGGCCGCGGTCGTTGCCGTAGGGCGGGGGGCCGGACTGGCCGCGGTCGCCGCCGAACTGCGGGGGACCGGACTGGCCCCGGTCACCCCCGAAGGGCGGGGGACCGGAGGCACCGCGCTCCTCGCCGAAGGCCGGTGGACCGGACTGGCCCCGGTCGCCGCCGAACTGCGGGGGGCCGGACTGGCCGCGGTCGCCGCCGAACTGCGGGGGGCCGGACTGGCCCCGGTCGCCGAACGCCGGCGGGCCGCCGCGCTCGCCCGCGAACGGCGTCGGGCCCGAGGGCTCGCTGCCGAAGGACGGGATCGGCTCGGCGGGACGGTTCACCTGCGAGGGGCGCGAGCCCTGGTACTCGTACGAGTCGGTGTTGCCGCCGTACGACGGCGGGGCGGGCGGCCGGAAGGTGGGCGCGCCCTGGCCGGGCCCCGAGGGGCGCGGCGCGGCCGGGGTGTACGAGGTCGCCGTGTTGGTCAGGAAGTTCCAGCGGCACTCCTCGCAGAACGGCGCACCGCCCTCGCGGGGCGTACGGCACTGCGGGCACAGCTCCGCCTCGGAGCCGTTGGGCACGGCCGAGAGGTGGCGGCCGGCGGGGCCGCCGGCCGGGGCGCCGGGCGCGGGCGGCGGGAAGCCGTAGCCGCCGCCGGCGGTCGGCGGGGGCGGCGGGGGTACGGCACCGGCCATGCGGTGACCGCACACCTCGCACCAGTCGTCGGAACCCGACTGGTGTCCGTTCGGGCAGGTCGGCATGTCGGTGCTTCCCTCTCTGTCAGGTTCGTCCTGAGCCTGTCTGGATGTCCTGCGGATACTGCTGGGTCTGCTCTCAGGTCACTTCTTTACACGAACAGTCTTTGTGGACCGGGTCTCGAGAGTCATCTCGTCGGCCTCCGCAACCTTCGCTTTCAGTCGCACAGTACCTGTCGCGGCATCGACCACGTCCACCACCTTCGCAAGCAGTTTCGCAGTATCCGCGTTACCGGAAGCGCTTGCCAACTGAACGGCCCGACCCAGTTTGGCGGTTGCTCCGTCCATATCGCCCGCTTTGCGTAGGTCCAGGCCCTGTTGGATGGCTTGTGCCAGTTCGGCCTGACCGGTGTAGTGGGCGACTTGGGGGTTGATGGAGGTCGAGGCGGCCATGTCGTCCGTCCACACCGCCCTGATCAGGCCCTGTGCGCCCAGGTTCTGGACGCTGCCGTCGGGCTGTGGGACCACCAACGAGACCCGTGCGGCGAGCATTTCCTGGCCGAGGCCGGCCGAGGGGACCTCCACGCAGACGTGGTAGTCACGCGACTCGTCACCCCAGGAGCCGGTCGGGTAGTCCCCGGCGCGCGGCCCGGCCTCGGTGCGCCGGTCCGTCAACTGCTCCACCGTGGGCGCCACTTGCTTGACGAACTTGATGGTCGTGCCGACCGGGGTCCACAGTCTGAGCGCGACGTCGGCGACCTCCTTGCCCATCGCCGTCTCCATCATCTGCGTGAAGTCGGCGGCCAGACCCGTGGGGTCGGCGACGATGTCCGCGGTGCCGAGCAGTGCGGAGGCTATCCCTGTGACTTCTTTCACTTCCCAGTCGGTGCCCACCCCGCGGGCGTCACAGGTGAACCGCCCGGCGCAGGAGTCCAGGGCGGCCTTCAGGTCCTCCGGTGACTCGTGCTCGTTGCGGCCGTCGGTGAGCAGGATGCCGTGCCGGATCGCGACGTCCGCCGAGGACAGCAGCCGGTCGGCCAGGCGCAGCCAGGTGCCGATCGCCGTACCGCCGCCCGCGCTCAGCCTGCGCAGCGCCTGCTTGGCCTGCTCCCGGGTGGTGCGGTCGGCCACCGCGAGCCGCCCGCCGCCCGGGTAGACCTCCTTGGCGACGTGCGTGCCGCCGACCACCGCGAAGTGGGTGCCGTCGCGCAGGGTGTCGATCGCGGCCGCCGTGGCGTCCCGGGCGTTGCGCATCTTGGTGGGCGGGTAGTCCATCGAACCCGAGCAGTCCACCATGATCGCCACTCCGGCCGACGGCCCCTGCCCGGGTGCGTACGAGGCGCCGGCCGAGCTGCCGACGGTGCCGCCGCCGGTCGAGGTGACCGTGACGATCGCGTTGACCTCGCGGCCCCCGTCCGGCAGGTACTCGTTCTGGTACACGTCCACCGAGAACTGCGGCACGTTCGACTTCGAGAAATTGGCCATGACTGCTCCGGTCCCCCTCCACCCACGCGTGATGGGTGCTGACTGTGTGCGGACCGGTCCCCTCCGGCCCGCCCGTGCTTCCCCTGCGCCACCCCGTTCCGCGCGCCCGTGTGCGGCCCTTCCGCGGCGGCCTCAGGCGGATCCTGCCCCTTGCGGCGGCGCCGGGAACGGCAGCAGCGCCACTGTTACGTTGTCGTGGCCCCCGCCGTCCAGGGCGTGGCCGACCAGGACCCGGGCGGCGTGCAGCGGTCGCAGCGCCACGTCCGCGGGGACGATCTCGGACATCTCCTCGGCCGTCTCCGCGTAGTTCCACAGGCCGTCGGTGCACACCACCACCACACCGGGCCGGTCCGGCTTGAAGGACGCGGTGTGCGGCTCCAGTTCGTAGGCGTCCGCGCCGAGCCAGCCGGTGATCGCGTGGGCCCGCTCGTCGGCGTACGCCTGCGCCTCGCTCATCAGGCCCGCCGCCACCATCTGCGCGGCCCAGGAGTCGTCCTCGGTGAGCCGGGCCGGCGGTGAACTGCGGTCCGCCGGCACCCAGTAGGCGCGGCTGTCGCCGACCCAGCCGACGACCAGCAGGCCCGAGGTGACCACCGAGCCGACGATCGTGCACGCGGGCGCGTTCTGGTGCGGGGTGTGCTCACGGGCCGAAGTGGGCTCGTCGGCCAGCGCGTTGACGGCGTGGGACGCGGCGACGATCGCCTCGTGCAGCGCCGCCTGCGGATGGGTGCCCTGCGGCAGCGCGGCGAGCAGGGACTCGCCCGCGGCCCGGGACGCGGCCATGGAGGCCTCGTCGGGGCGGGTCGCCGAAGAGACGCCGTCGCAGACGACCGCGAGCACCGCCGGGGTGCCGTCGGGCAGCGCGGTGCGGCCGACGGCGAACGCGTCCTCGTTGCGGTGGTGGCGCAGTCCGCGGTCGCTGACCGCGGCCACCGGACCCGACTCCTGCTCCATGTGGTCGCGCTCGCGGGGCTGGGCGTGCCCGCAGTTCTCGCAGTAGCCGTCGTCGTCGACGCGACCCGCCCGGCAGGCCACGCACACCTTCGCCGCCCCGGCGGACCCGGCGCTCTCGGCGCTCTCGGTGTTCTCGGCGGCGGAGGCGGCCACCCGTGGGTCCGGCGCCTGGAGCGCGTAGTCCTCGTCCGGCTCCGGCGGCCGGTCGAAGCGCACCCCGGAGGCCGGTGTCACCGGCGAGCCGTGCGGCGGCGAACCGGGCAGCGGCGTGCCGCCCGAGTCGGTGCCGGGCAGATCGGTCGGCAGGTGCGGGGCAGCGGGCGTCGGGGAGCTCTCCGGCTCGGGCGGGGGCCAGTTCACACCGGAGGGTCCCACACCGGAGGCGCCCATGGTGAGGGTCGGGTGGTCCGGCGGCGCGCCGGGCACGGCCGACAGGTCGTACCCGCACGCACCACAGAAGAGATCACCCGATTCGAGCGGCTCCGCGCAGCTCGGGCACTTCGCCGGTGCGGCCTGCTGGGGCATCTGCGACATCAACTACACCCACGTCCGGGGGCGGTAACGGTTGGCCCGTTCCACCAGGTCGATCCTCTCCTCACCGCCGGTCGCCAGTCTGGCCAGCGTGCGGTACGAGCGTTCCAGGCCGAAGCGGAGGCCCCGCTCGTCCAGACCGGTGCCGAGCAGCACCCGGCCGCCGGCCGCGGACTGTACGCCCTGGCCCCCGGAGAGTATCCAGTCCAGCGCGCAGCCGAGCACCTCCGCCGACAACTGCTCACGTCTCGCGGGGTCCAGACCGTACGCGTCCAGCGCCTCGATCTGCCCGGCGGCGGCCGTCAGGTCGTCCAGGAACGGCGTGTCGTCCGGCGCCGCCGTCCGGTGCCGCAGCCGCGCCCGTACGGCCGCCACCCGGGCCGCCGTGTAGTGGATCGAGGCCTCCGGCACCGACTCCAGCGTCGTCACGGCACCCCGCCGGTCCCCGGCCGCCAGTTGCACCCGGGCCAGCCCGAAGGCGGCGCTCACGAAGCTCGGGTCGGTCGCCCACACCAGCCGGTAGTACTCGGCCGCGTTGTCCAGTTGGCCCAGCACCTCCGCGCACAGCCCGAGCGCCAGCTTGGGCGCGCTCTCACCGGGGAACGCGTCGTAGATCGCGTCGAAGGACAGCGCCGCGCCCTCGAAGTCCCCGGTGACCAGGGCGGCCACGCCCCGGTACCAGACCACCCGCCAGTCGTCGGGCCGCTCGTCCTCCAGCTCGCCCAGCGCGGTCAGGGCGGCCTCGGGGCCGTCGCTCTCCAGCCGGGCGCGGATCCCCCGCAGCCGGGTCTCCACGGTCTGCGTGGGCGCGGCGGTCAGCGCCCCGAGCAGCTCGCCCGGCGCCGAGGTCATCATCAGGCCCGCCAGGAAACCCGCGTTGGGGTCGCTCTGGTCGACCAGCGGGACCGGCAGGGCGAGTCCGGCGGCCGGCGTCGCGACGGCCTTCACCAGGGAGGGGGCCGCGCCGTCGGGGGCCGTCCGCGCGCCCGGCGGCTCCAGCGCGAGCGTTCTGGACGTCACCGCCCGGGTGCCCAGCCGGGACACGTCCCCGGCCAGCCTCGGGAACAACTCCGTGTCCGTGACCTTCACCTCGGGTCCGAACAGCGTCGACAGGGCGGGCCTGGCCTGCCCGGTCTGCACCGACACGACCTCCCGCAGCACCCCGGTCAGCTGCTCGGCCATCTCCTGCGCGGAGGCGAACCGGCGTCCCGGGTCCGGGTCGGTGGCCCGCACCAGCAGCCGGTAGAACGACTCGTACCGCCGGAAGACCTCGATGGTGTCCGGGTCGGGCAGCGAGTCCGCGAACACCGTCGTGTAGCCCTGGAAGTCGAAGGTGAGCACGGCCAGCGTACGGCCCACCGTGTACAGGTCGGAGGCGACCGAGGGACCCACCTCGGCGACCTCCGGCGCCTGGTAGCCGACCGTGCCGTAGATCGCCGACTCCTCGTCGTCCATGCGGCGCACCGCGCCCATGTCGATCAGCTTCAGCTGGTCCTCGGTCTGGATGGCGTTGTCGACCTTGAAGTCGCAGTACAGCAGGTTGCGGCTGTGCAGATGACCGAGGGCCTCGAGCGCCTCGATCCCGTAGGCGCACGCCTGCTCCACCGGCAGCGGGTCGCGGCGGCCCTCCGGGGTGCGCCGGGCGTTGGCGATCTCCTTGAGGGACTTGCCGCCGACGTACTCCATGACGATGTAGCCGTCCAGGGAGCCGGTGCGCTTGTCGAGGTGCTCGACGAAGTTGTAGATCCGCACGATGTTCGCGTGCTCGATCTCCGCGAGGAACCGCCGCTCGGAGATCGCGGCGGCCATCGCGTCCTGGTCACCGGTGTCCAGGAGGCCCTTGAGGACCACCCAGCGGTCGGCCACCGCCTTGTCCACGGCGAGGTAGATCCAGCCCAGACCGCCGTGCGCCAGACAGCCCGCGACCTCGTACTGGCCGTGCACCACGTCACCGGCCTTGAGCTTCGGCACGAACGAGTACGGGTTGCCGCACTTGGTGCAGAACCCCTCGGTGCGGCCCGGCCGCTCGCCGCGGGCCCGGCCGACCGGCGCCCCGCAGTCCGAACGCGAGCAGAACCGCTTGCGCTCGGGCACCTCCGGGTTGTCCAGGACCATCCCGCGCGGGTCCGGCCTCGGCACCTGCGGCACCGCCACCAGGCCCGCGCCCAGCCTGCTGCGCCCCGACGCACCGGTCGACGAACCCGAACTGCGCACCGACACCGAACGCCCCGTCGGCCCGCCCGACAGCGACCGCGACAGCCGCCCGGAGACCGAGCGCCGCGACTTCGACGACTGCGACGAGGTCCGCGCACTGCGGCCGGTGGAGCGCGCACTCCCGCTGCCCGCCGAGTCCCGGCCGCCGGCCGTCATCCCGGTGGGGGACGATTCCAGCGTCCCCTTCGCCGAGACGACCGGCGCGAGCCCGCAGGTGTCGCAGTACAGCTCGCCGCCGCCCACGTCCTCGTACGACCCCTCGCAGCCCGGCCGCTGGCACGACTGTCCCGCCTCGCTCATACCTGCTCCCCCCTCCGGTCCTCGGGCCCGCCCTGCCGCGGCATCCGCGGCGCCCCCAGCGCCTCGGCCGCCGCCCGCTGGTACCGCAGCACCGCCTGCTCCGCGACCCGGAGGTCGCAGGGCGCGCTCCACAGCATCCGCCGGGCCGCGTCGTACCGCTCGATCAGGAACGGGTCCTCGGCCAGCCCGTGCCGGGCCACCTTCGCCTTGTACGCGTCCAGCCTGCCGCGCAGCTCCGCGCGCACCGCCAGCGGCGCGGTGACCGCGGTCAACGACTCGCGGGCCCGCAGCAGTTCGTCCTCCGCCTTCTGCTCCAGCGACTCCAGGAGCGGCGACAGCCGGTGCCACTGGGCCTGCCTGCGGTACTCGGCGGCCGTCGCCAGCTGCTCCTGGAGCGCGGTCGGCGGACCGCTGACCACCGGCACCTCGGTCGCCGCGATCTTCGCGAGGACCTCGCCGCGCGCGGTACGCGCCTCGGAGAGGGTGCGGTCCGCGCGGGACAGCACGTCCCGCAGCCTGATCAGCCGCGCCTCGGCGTCCTGCCGTACCGTCAGCACGGCGTCGATCTCCCGCCGCACCTCCTCCAGCGCCCGCGCCTCCCGGTCGTACACCGTGGTGTCCGGACGGCCGCCGCCGGGCGCCGAACTGCCCTGCGCCGGAACCCAGAAGGCCAGCGGGTCGGAGATCACGTCCTCGCGCAGCTTCGTCAGTATGCGGGTGATCCGCTCCAGGTCGTCGCCCGCCGGGTGCTCACCAGGGCGCACCCCGACCGAGTGCGCCAGCTTGCGGGTGCGCTGCAACTCCGCGGCGAGTAAATCGATCCGCGCGGGCAGCGCCGACCACACCGCGTCGGCGGTCACGACCATGTCGAGGGAGGTCGCGTACAGCTCGTTCATCCGGTCGACCAGCGCCGCCAGCGAGAAGCGCTCGCTGAGCCGGCCCGCCGCCGACAGCAGCGTCGGCGCGTTCGCCGTCGCCGTCGCGCTGCCCGCCACCGTCACCGACTCGCCGCGCAGCAGCTCGGTCAGCTCCACCAGGTCCTCACGGCTCGACCAGCGGCGCCGGGACCGGATCTCCCGGGCGTCGCGCAACGCGTCCGAGTAGGCGTCGAAGTACGCCCACAGCAGGCTGATCGACGCCTCGGTGGCCGCCCACCGCTCCCGGGTCGTCCCGGTCAGCTCGGCGCCTTCGAGGAGCCTGCGGCCCGCGTGGTCCTGCAGGGCGAGCAGCGAGGTCTCGATCGCCTCGTGCTCCGCGCCGAGCCGCGCCAGCGCACGGTCCACCTCGTCCCGGTCCATCACCGGCCCGGCGGGGTCCGTGACGCCCATCGATCACCTCTCGCTCGCTCGTCGGGGCATGGCCGCGCGGATGCGGGTCAGCTCTTGCGCAGATACTGCGGCGCGGGCGGTTTCGACGCCGTCGAGTCCGCTCCCAGTGTCGCCGAAAGCCACTTGGTGTACGAGGCCTGCCAGCCGTCGGTCCGGTACTCCACCAGGATCTGGTTGACCCGGCGTACCAGATCGGTCGCCTCCCGGTTCATCGCCACGCCGTAGTACTCGGTGGTGAACGCCGCGCCCTTCAGCTCGACCGTCGGGTCCTGCGCGGCCTGGCTGGCGGCGAGCGCGCCGTCGGTGATCACGGCGTCGACCTCGCCGAGCTGCAACCGCACCAGGCAGTCCAGCTGGTTGGGCACGACGGTGACGGCGACGGAGGAGGGCACCCGGCCGGACTTCCGGTCGGCCGTCACGTCGTCCAGGGCGGTCGAACTGGCCGCCGCGCACACCCGCTTGTCCGCCAGCGTCGCGTTGTACCCGGTGATCGGCGACGACTTCGGGGCCAGCACCTGCTGGCCGGTCCTGAAGTACGGCGCGGAGAACGCGACGTCGTCCAGCCGCGCACAGGTGATGGTCATCGTGCGCACCACCATGTCGACCCGGCCCTGCTGGAGCGCCGGTATCCGCTGACTGGTCGGGATCGCCTTGAACGTCACGTCGTTCGCGTCACCGAGGATGTCCTGGGCGATCCGGTGCACCAGGTCGATGTCGAAGCCCTCAAGGTCACCGCCCGAGTCGTTCGGATTGCGGTAGCCCCACCGGTAGCTGTTCTGGTCGACGCCCACGACCAGCTTCCGGGCCGCGCCCTTGCGGGCCTTGATGGCGTCGATCGTCGGGCCGTCCGCGCCCGACGGCGCCCAGGTCTGGTTCTGCGCCTGCGCGTCCACACAGCTGTCGGCCCGCGCCTGGCGGCCGGTGGCCAGCTTCTGGCCCCCGGTCCCGGCGTCGCCGCCCTCGCCGTGGGACTGGGTGAGCGGCAGCAGCAGCACGAACGCCAGCGCCAGGACACAGGCGAGCGCCATCGCGCCCACCCCGCCCCAGCCGCGCAGGGAGATGCACAACCTCCGCACGAACATCGCCACGCCCCCTCTCACCGGTACTCCGAAAGCCTGCGCCCGATGCCGAACAGCGCGCCCGCCGCGGCCGCGACCCCCAGCATGGCGGCACCGATCGGCAGGCCGGCCATCGCGTCCCGCCCGTCGGTGGCCTGCTGCTGGAACTCACGCTGCTCGTGCTCCAACGCGGTCTTCAGGTTGGCGTCGACACTGTCGAAGCACTCGCCGGTCGCGTCCTTCGGACCGATCACCTTGGCCAGCGCCGCCGCGTAGTCGCCGTTCTCGTCCTCCTGGCGGGCGGCCGCGTGCCGCTCCTTCCACACCTTCATGTTCGCCTCGGCCGACACCACGGGCCTGCCGCCGGCCGAGTCGTCGGCGAGCGCCGCGGCCCGGGTGAGGCCCTTGCCGAGGGTGGCCATGTCCTTGTCGAAGGCGTAGTAGTACGCGTCGTACGTCCGGTCGCCGACCTTGACGGTCTCGGCGCCGCGCGACACCAGGCTCAGGTTCTCGTTCCCCCGCGCCTTCAGGGAGGCGATGCGGGCGTCGTGCAGCACGTTCAGCGAGCGCACGCCGTGGTCGTAGGAGTCGTCCAGGCCGGCGCGGGCGACGCTGTGGCCGACGACCAGCCACAGCAGCGTGCCGACGGTCGCCGCGGAGGCCGCGACCAGGCCGTGGTTGAGCACCCGGTTGGTGCGCCGGTAGTGCCGCAGCTGGGCCCAGCCGAGCGCGGCGAGCGCCAGCAGCCCGAGGGCGATCGCCGCCCAGGGGTACGGCGTCGCGTCCGCGTAGTCCGAGGCGAGCCGCGCGTTCTCCTTCGTGTAGAGGTCCTCCGCCGCCGGGAGCATCTCCTGCTGCATCTTCTCGTTCGCGTAGCGCAGGTAGGCGCCGCCGACCGGGTAGCCCTGCCGGTTGTAGACCCTGGCCCGCTCCACCAGCCCCTTGTACTCCGGCAGCAGCGTGTTCAGCTTCGCGACGGCCGCCTCGGCGGGGGAGCCGGGCTCGGAGTTGGCGGCGGCGGTGACCAGTCCGGCCGCGGCGTTGCGGATGTCCTGCTCGTACGTCCGGCGGGAGCCCGCCGTCTCCTGGCCGCCGGCCAGGAACCCGCTGGACGCCGCGGTGTTGGCGTCCGCCAGCGAACGGTATATGTCGGCGGCGCTCGAACTGAGCGGCTGGCTGCGGTGCAGCACGTCGTCGGCGGCGGCCGCGCGGTCGCTCGTCTGCCAGGCGGTGACGGCGCCGAACGCGACGATCAGGGCGGCGAGTACGGCGCCGATGAGGCGGAGCCGGCCGGGTTCCGTGGTGGCGGCCGCGCGCAGCCGGTCGGCGCCCTCCGCGAACGCGGAGCGGCGCGAGGCGGGCCGGGGGGCCGGAGCGGGCAGGGCGGGGCCCGCTCCTGGCGGCGCCGTACTGCTTGTCGGCGGGTGTGTCACTCGACCTCCCCCATGGTCATCCGTTCGCCGCCCAGTATCGCCGCCCGGACTGACATTCGGCACCGGCGTTCACTGGATCTTGATCGGATCGCAGCGGAACCCCTGCCCAGGAATACGCCGGGGAATTCGGTTCGGTTCCGCGGGGGTGGTGCGGGGGTGTTCGGGGGCGTTTTACCTCACCCTTCGAAGTGGTCCCGGAGTCTGCCCTGCGCGTCCGGTCCCGCGCCCACCGTGTCCAGACCCAGGAGGGCCGCGCCCAGGACCGGGCGGGCCGTCACCACGCTCGGGACCGCCTTGGGGGCGCGCGCGGACAGCAGTTCGCGTACTCCGTCGTCGAGTTGCGGGTGGCCGCCCGTCAGCACCCCGCCGCCCAGCAGCACCGGTGTCTCCTCGTCCAGCAGTTCGAGGCGCGTCAGCGCGACCACCGCCATCGCCACCACCTCCTGCGCCAGCCGGTCCACGACCGCCCGCGCCACCGGGTCGCCCTGCGCCGCCGTCGCGAACAGCACCGGTGTCAGTTCGTGCCGGCGGCCGTACGCGATGTGCTCCAGGTGCAGGGCCTCGATCAGGGCGTACATGGACGCCAGGCCGAAGTGCGCGGGCAGGGTGCGGGCCAGGTCCGTCGGCTCGCCCCGGCCGTCCTCCGCCCGTGCCGCGTGCCACAGCGCCTCCTCGGCCAGGCCCCAACCGCCGCCCCAGTCACCGGAGATCCGCCCTATCGCCGGGAAGCGGGCGGTGCGGCCGTCGGGGCGCATGCCGACGCAGTTGATGCCCGCACCGCACACCACGGCGACGCCACGGGGCTCGGCGACGCCGGCCCGCAGGATCGCGAAGGTGTCGTTGCGGACGGTCACCGAGCCGCCCCAGCCGCGGGCGGCCAGCGCCGCGGCCAACTGCTCCTCCTCCACCGGCAGATCGGCGTTGGCGAGGCAGGCGGAGACATGCGCGGCCGTGGTGACCCCGGCGGCGGCGTACGCCTCGGCGACCGCCGCGGCCACCTCGTCCACGGCCTGCTCCACGCCCACCACCGGCGGCCGGAACCCCCCGGCGCGGGCGGTGGCGAGGACCTCGCCGTCCGGCGCCACCACGGCGACGTCGGTCTTGCTGTTGCCCGCGTCGATGGCGAGGACACTTGCGGTCAGGCCCACGCGAGGTGCTCCCGGTTGTGCGCGATCAGTCGGTCGGTCAGAGCGTCGGCGTACTCGTACTGGCCGACCAGGGGGTGGGCGAGCAAAGCCCGGAAGACACGGTCCCGGCCGCCGCGCAGGGCCGCCTCCAGGGCCAGCTCCTCGTAGGCCGTCACGTTCGCCACCAGCCCGGCGAACAGCGGGTCCACGTCCGGGACCGGCAGCGGCCTCGGGCCGGTCGGCCCCACCGCCGCCTGCACCTCGATCACCGCGTCGTCGGGCAGGAAGGGCAGCGTGCCGCCGTTGTACGTGTTCACCACCTGGTAGGGGTTCCCGGCGCTGCCGAGCAGGGCCGCGGCCAGGTCGACCGCCGCCTCCGAGTAGTAGGCGCCGCCCCGCTCGGCGAGCAGCTCCGGCTTCTCGTCCAGGGCCGGGTCGCCGTACATCTTCAGCAACCGCTCCTCCATGGCGGCGACTTCGGCGGCCCGGGACGGCTTGGTGCGCAGTTCCCGCACCACCTCGTCGTGCGCGTAGTAGTAGCGCAGGTAGTACGAGGGGATGACGCCGCCCAGGCGGTCGAGGAGGCCCGGCGGCAGCTTCAGGTCCGCGGCGATCGTCTCGCCGTGTTCCGCGAGCAGCTTGGGCAGGACGTTGTCGCCCTCGGGGCCGCCGAGGCGGACCGCCGTCTCCCAGGTGAGGTGGTTGAGGCCGAGGTGGTCGAGGTGGATCTCGGACGGCGTGACCCCGAGCAGCTGCGCGAACTTCCGCTGGAAGCCGATCGCCACGTTGCACAGCCCGACCGCCCGGTGCCCGGCCTGGAGCAGGGCGCGGGTCACGATCCCCACCGGGTTGGTGAAGTCGATGATCCAGGCGTTCGGGTTGGCACGGCGGACGCGCTCGGCGATGTCGAGGACGACCGGGACCGTGCGCAGGGCCTTGGCCAGGCCGCCGGCGCCGGTGGTCTCCTGGCCGATGCAGCCGCACTCCAGCGGCCAGGTCTCGTCCTGTTGCCGGGCCGCCTGCCCGCCGACGCGCAGCTGGAGCAGCACCGCGTCGGCGCCCTCGACGCCCGCGTCGAGGTCCGAGGTGGTGACGACGCGGCCGTCGTGTCCCTGCTTGGCGAAGATGCGCCGGGCCAGTCCGCCCACCAGTTCCAGGCGTTCGGCGGCCGGGTCCACCAGAACCAGTTCCTCGATCGGCAGGGTGTCCCGCAGGCGTGCGAAGCCGTCGACGAGTTCGGGGGTGTAGGTCGAGCCTCCGCCGACCACAGTGAGTTTCACCGGGGAATCCTCCGCTTCCGAGTGCCGGCGATCGCATCGATCGGCCGGGGGTCCGGGGGTTGTCCCCCGGGGAGATGCCGCATGCTTGGTCAACCCTTCACTCCGGTGAGCGTGACGCCTTCGACGAACGCCTTCTGGGCGAAGAAGAACACGAGGATCACGGGGGCCATGACCAGCACGGTCGCGGCCATGGTGAGGTTCCAGTCGGTGTGGTGCATGCCCTTGAACGACTCCAGGCCGTAGGAGAGGGTCCAGGCGCCCGGGTTCTCCGAGGCGTAGATCTGGGGGCCGAAGTAGTCGTTCCAGGCGTAGAAGAACTGGAACAGCGCCACGGCGGCGATGCCCGGCTTCGCCATCGGGACCACCACCCTGAGCAGGGTCCTGAGATCCCCGCAGCCGTCCACCTTCGCCGCGTCCAGGTACTCGTTCGGGATCGTCGTCAGGAACTGGCGCAGCAGGAAGATGGAGAACGCGTCACCGAAGGCCATCGGCACGATCAGCGGCCACAGGGTGCCGGACAGGTCCAGCTGTTTCGCCCAGAAGAGGTACATCGGGATGATGACCACCTGGGGCGGCAGCATCATCATCGAGATCACCAGCATCAGGGAGAGGTTGCGGCCCCGGAAACGGAACTTGGCGAGCGCGTACGCCACGGGGAGCGAGGAGACCACGGTCAGGACGGTGCCGAGGCCGGCGTAGACCAGGGTGTTCTTCCACCAGGTCAGAAAACCCGGGGTGGCGAAGACCTTCCGGTAGTTGCCCCACTCCCAGGTGTGCGGGATCAGGTCCCGGCTCAGTGCCTGGCTGTCGCTCATCAGCGAGGTCAGGAACACGAACACGAAGGGCAGCGTGAAGAACAGGGCGGCGGCCACCCCGAGCGAGTGCACCGCCACCCAGTGCAGCAGCGCCTTGCGGCGGGCGGTGCGCGCGGCGGCGGAGACCGGCTCGCGGGACAGGTCTGCGGGGCGTTCCAGCACTTGGGTCATCGTCAGTCACCTGCCTGGATGAGACCGCCCCGGCGCCGCATCAGCAGTGCGGTGAACGCCATGGACAGGGCGAAGAGGACCAGGGCGACGACGCACGCGGAGCCGTAGTCGAAGCGCTGGAAACCGAGGTTGTAGACGAGCTGGGGAAGGGTGAGCGTCGACTTCTCCGGATACCCGGGCTCGAACTGTGTTCCCGCGCCCTGGATGACACCGGAGGCGACCTTCCCGGCGATCAGCGGCTGCGTGTAGTACTGCATCGTCTGGATGACACCCGTGACGACCGCGAACATCACGATCGGCGCGATGTTCGGGAGCGTGACGAACCGGAACCGCTGCCATGCCGACGCGCCGTCCAGCTCCGCCGCCTCGTACTGCTCGGCGGGTACGTCGAGCAGCGCGGCCATGAAGATGACCATCAGGTCGCCGATGCCCCACAGCGCCAGCAGGGTCAGCGCCGGCTTCGACCAGGTGGGGTCGTTGAACCAGCCCGGCGCCGGGATGCCGATCTTCCCCAGGAGCGAGTTGACCGGGCCCGTACCGGGGTTGAGGAGGAACGCGAAGGCCATGGTGGCGGCCACCGGTGGGGCCAGGTAGGGCAGGTAGAAGAGGGTGCGGAAGACTCCCGTACCCGTCTTGATCCTCGTGATGAGCATGCCGACGCCGAGGCCGAAGACGACCCGCAGCGAGACCATCACGACCACGAGCCACAGGGTGTTGCGCATCGCGGGCCAGAAGTAGGGATAGTGCTCGAAGACGTACGTCCAGTTCTTCGTCCCGCTCCACGTCGGCGGTCTGAAACCGTCGTAGTGCATGAACGAGAAGTACACCGTCGAGATCAGCGGATACGCGAAGAAGACCGCGAAGCCGATCAGCCAGGGCGACATGAAGGCGGCCGTACGAAGCGCCGACCGGCGGCGCTTCGACGCGAGGGTGACGGTGCTCATCGCTACTTCGCCTGCGCGATGTCCGTGTCGATCTGCGCGGCGGCCTGCTTCAGGCCCGCCTTCAGGTCGGTGACCTTGCCGCTCTCGTAGTCGTAGCCGAGCTGCTGGACGGTCGTCAGGTAGACGCCGCCGTTGACGGAGGCGGGCGCCGTGGTGGAGTCCGGGTTCGCGGCGATGTCCAGGAACGTCTTGAACCGCGGGTCGTACGTCAGCTTCGACGACTTGAGGGCGGCCAGCGTGGAGGGCACGTTGTGGATGGCGTTGGAGAAGTTCACCACCGCGTCCGTGTCGGTGCTGATGTACTTCACGAACTCCCAGGCCGCGTTCTGCTTCTTGCTGGTGGCGGCGATGCCGGCGATGGTGCCGGTGATGTAGCCCTTGCCGTACTGGGCCGCCTGGTCGTCCGGGACCGGCAGCGGGGCGACACCTATGTCGAACTTCGGCTTCGCGTCCAGCGCCATCCCGAGCCGCCACTCACCGTCGAGCTGCATGGCGACCTGGCCGGTCTGGAAGGGGTGCTTGGGGCCCCACTCGTCGCCCAGGGTGGCCCGGAACCTCTCCAGCTTCTGGTAGCCGCCGAGCTGGTCGACCAGCTGCTTCTGGAGCGTGAACGCCTTCTCGAAGGCCGGGTCCTTCGCCACCTGGGACTTGCCCTTGCTGTCGAAGTACGTCGGCGAGAACTGCCCGAGGTAGTGCTCGGTCGTGGTCTCCCAGCCGTGGTAGTCGGGCATGAAACCGAGCTGCTTGTAGCCGTCGCCCTGAGTGATCGTCAACTTCTTGGCGTCGGTCTCGAATTCCGACCAGGTCTTCGGCGGGCTGGTGATGCCGGCCGCCTTGAACGCCGTCTTGTTGTAGTAGAGCCCGTACGCGTCCCCGAGCAGCGGCACCGAACAGCGGTCGCCCTCGAACTGGGTGTACTCGTTCATCGCCTTCGGGAACGTCGTCTGCGGATCGACGCCCGACTTCTTGAAGAAGGGGTTGAGGTCGACCAGCGCGCCCGAGGAGCAGAACTTGCCCACGTTGTTGGTGGTGAAGGACGAGATGACGTCCGGGGCCTGGTCGCCGCCCGAGCGCAGTGCCTGGTTGATCTTGTCGTCGGTCATGTTGCTGACGACCTTGACGTGGATGTTGGGGTGCGCCTTCTCGAAGCCTGCGATCAGCGCGTCGACCGCCTTCACCTCGTTCGGGGCGCTCCAGGCGTGCCAGAAGTTGATCGTGGTGTTCGCGGAGGCGTCGTCGGAGGCACCGGAGGAGGGCTGCCCGGTGCAGGCGGTGGTGAGCAGGGCCAGCGAACCGGCCAGGACAGTCACGGCGAAAGCCGTCTTTCGGGCGGTCGAGGGTGTGCGTGTGGGCATGACGGGGTCTCCCAGGGGCGGGCGGCGGGACGAGGAAGCGGGGGAACCGGGGGCGGCTAGCGAGAGGTGTCGAAGACCTCGTCGCGGGTGGTCGCGAGCGCGCTCTCCAGCGCGCCGCGCAGCACGGGGTGTTCACGGACGTCGCCGACGACGAGCCGCGGCCGGGCGGCCGCCAGCTCCTCCAGCTCGGCCTGGACGAGGGCGCGCAGCACCTCGCCGCCGGCGGTGAGCACGGTGCCGCTGAGGACGACGAGTTCGGGATCGAGGACGGAGACGAGGGAGGCGAGACCGGTGGCGAGCCGGGTCGCGTAGGTCTTCAGGAGTTCGCGGTACGGTCCGGTGCCGTGGTCGGCGGCACGGGCGACGAGCGCGGCACCGGCCTCGGCACGCGATCCGGTGGGCAGGTCCCCGATGCCGAGTTCCGCGGCGAGTCCGGGCAGCGCCTGGGATCCGGCGAGGGCCTGGTAGCCGCCGCTGTTGGCCTTGGTGACCTGGCGCACCAGCGGGGTGCCGGGCACCGGCAGGAAGCCGACCTCGCCGGCGCCGCCGGTCCAGCCGCGGTGCAGCCGGCCGCCGAGGACCAGGGCGGCGCCGAGGCCCTCCTCGTTCCACAGCAGCACGAAGTCGCCGTGGCCGCGGGCCGCGCCGAGCCGCTGCTCGGCGATGGCGACGAGGTTGACGTCGTTCTCGTACTCGACCGGCATCGGGAGCGCGGCGGCGAGGTCGTCGAGCAGCGCGGGGGAGTGCCAGCCGGGCAGGTGCGAGGCATAGCGCAGGCGGCCGGTGTTCGGGTCGAAGGCGCCCGGGGTGCCGATGACCAGCCGGCGGATGTCGTCCCGGGCCAGCCCGGCCGCCTTCACCGCGCCGTCGAGGGCGTCGGTGACCTGCCGTACGACGGACTGGGCGGAGCGGCGCCCCGGGGTGGGAAGTGCGTACTCGCCGACGGTACGGCCGGTGATGTCGGCGACGGCGGCGCGGATCCGGTCCGGGGTGACGTCGAGTCCCGCGGCGTGGGCGGCGGCCGGGTTCACCGCGTACAGCTGGGCGTTGGGGCCGGGCCGGCCCTCGCTGGTGCCGGTGGCCAGGACCAGCCCGGCCGCCTCCAGGCGGGCCAGCAGCTGGGAGGCGGTCGGCTTGGAGAGGCCGGTGAGCTTGCCGATCCGGGTCCGGGACAGCGGGCCGTGTTCCAGCAGCAGGTCGAGTGCGGCGCGGTCGTTCATGGCGCGCAGCACGCGCGGGGTGCCCGGCGTACCGGCGGTTCCTGCCATGTGGTTCGCCACCTGCCTTTCCAACCGCTCAGTTTCCCAGTGACCAGGGTGATCGTCCAGCCGGGTGACGCGTCCGGACGGCCGCCCTAGATCACTGTTAGGAAAGTTTCCTGTTGGCTGGAAACGTAGGGGGCCGGACGGGGGCCGTCAAGAGACCCTGGGTGCGGCAATCCAGTCGTTACCTGGGCGGGAGGGTCGCGCACATGCGAAAGGCCCGTCCGGGAGCCCGGCGGGCCTTGGGGCACGGGGACCGCGGCGCACTCCGGTCAGTCGGCCAGGAACGGGGCGGTGTCGAGGGTGGGGTAGGGGGGTGGGAGGGGGAGGGGGCGGCCGAGGGTGACTTTCGTTTCGGCGCGGTAGCGACCGGCGGTGAGGTCGTCGCCCGTGGTCTCCGGGTCGTAGAAGCAGTGGGCCGTCCGCTTCCTGCGGTGGATCAGGACGTAGACGGGTACGCCGGCGTTTGCGTAGATCCGGAGCTTGGGGCCGGTGTCCATTTCGTGGTTCGTGGACGTCACCTCGCCCACCAGGGCGACCATGTCGATCGGGTACCAGCCCTTGTGGGACTTGGCGTAGGCCTCGTCCAGGTCCGTGGACCTGCGGCGGCGGACATAGAAGTCGGGTACGAGCAGGGCCTGGGTCCGGCCGTCCTTGTGCGCGGCCCGGAATCCCATGCCGAAGCCTGCCAGCGGGAAGCCCGCGGTGTTGAGTCGGAGGAACAACTGCGCGATGACGTCGCTGTGCTCTTCGTCCGGCTGAGGCGGCACGATGCCCGTCTCCTCGAGGTACTCCGCCCGAATCGGCATCGGCGCGGCCGCCTCTTCGAACGAGATCAACAAGTCGATGGGGTCCACTTGCGGCACGACCGGCTCCATGACCTTCTCCATGATCGGCTCGGCGCTCATCCCTGGTCTCCTCACGCTGATGCCAGGCTAAGCCTGCGCTGGATGCCCCGGCAGAACGATGGGGCACCCGGCGCGCTCTCCGCGCCGGAATGCCCCGCCCCTCACTCGAACGAGTGTGCTGAACCGTTCCGCTACTTCCCGGGTGCCGTCGAGCGCTGCGGCGGTATCGGCGTCGTCGCCGCCACCTGCGGGGAGTCCGCGTCCGCGAACGCGGCCGGGGCCGCCACCGCCGCCGCCGGGTCCGCGGCCTCCTCCTCGGAGAGGGCGGTCGGGGCCCCGCCGACGATCCGGATGTCCGCCGCGTCGAAGGCCCGCTTGATCCGCCAGCGCAGCTCCCGCTCCACGGTCAGCGCCTTGCCCGGCATGGTCTTGGCGGAGAGCCGCACCACCATCGAGTCGATCAGGACGGAGTCCAGGCCGAGGATCTGGATCGGGCTCCACAGCAGCTCGTTCCAAGGCTCCTCCTTGCCCATCTTCTCGGCGACCTCGTCGAGCGTGGCCCGGACCTGGTCCAGCTCCTCGCTGGACCGCAGGGTGACGTCGACCCCGGCGGTGGCCCAGCCCTGCGAGAGGTTGCCGATGCGCTTGACCTCGCCGTTGCGGACGTACCAGATCTCACCGTTGTCGCCGCGCAGCTTGGTCACCCGCAGGCCCACCTCGATCACCTCGCCGGAGGCCACCCCGGCGTCGATCGTGTCGCCGACGCCGTACTGGTCCTCCAGGATCATGAAGACGCCGGACAGGAAGTCCGTGACCAGGTTGCGGGCGCCGAAACCGATCGCGACACCGGCGACACCGGCCGAGGCCAGCAGCGGCGCGAGGTTGATCTGGAAGGCGGACAGCACCGTCAGCGCCGCGGTGCCCAGGATGACGAAGCTCGCCACCGACCGCAGCACGGACCCGATCGCCTGCGACCGCTGACGCCGGCGCTCGGCGTTGACCAGCAGCCCGCCGAGGGTGGTGCCCTCCGCCGACTCGACCGTCCGGTTCATCCGGTCGATGAGCTTGGTGATCGCCCGCAGCACGACCCTTCTGAGCACCACCGCGATCACCAGGATCAGCAGCACCTTCAGACCGATCGCCAGCCAGGTCGACCAGTTCTGCTCGACCCAGCTGGCCGCGTTGGTGGCGCTCTCCTGGGCGTCCTGGAGCGTGGGCACCACCGGGGCCGACGATCCCGAGGGGGACGGCGACGGCGACGTACCGGCGGCCAGTAGGACGGCGGGCAAGGACACGGCGGGTACCTCCAGGCGGTGCGGTACTGCCCTCCGGCACGGCGATCAAGGTCAGGTACGGCGGTTCAAGGTCACGAAAAGGTCACCGGAGGGGCAGGAGCACCACACTAACGGGGCATTGTGTGGAGCCCGGACCGATACGAGAAGGAGAGACCGCGCTCACTCCCGCTTGAACTGGGCGTCCACCGGGGGATGAATGCGGTGTGGTCGAAAACACTCCCAGCCCGTTACGCGGACATGGTGGCGCGGCCACCAGCCCAGAGGGGAGACTGGCCACAGATCGTCCCGGCGCGAGCCACGCGCCGCCGACGCCCAAGGAGGCACCCGTGCCGCATGTCCTGGTCCTCAACGCGTCGTACGAGCCGCTCGGCGTCGTACCGCTCCGCCGCGCGCTCGTCCTCGTCCTGGAGAACAAGGCAGTCGCCTTGGAGGACTCCGGCGCCTATATGCACAGCGCGACCGTCACAGTCCCCGCACCCAGCGTGGTCCGGCTCAAGCGATTCGTACGGGTTCCCTACCGGGGGCCCGTTCCTCTCACCCGAAGGGCGCTCTTCGCCCGCGACGGGGGCCGGTGCATGTACTGCGGTGGCGTCGCAACCAGCGTCGACCACGTCATCCCGCGCAGTCGCGGGGGTCAGCACGTCTGGGACAACGTGGTGGCGTCGTGCCGCCGCTGCAACCACGTCAAGGCCGACCGCCATCTCGTCGAGATCGGCTGGCGGCTGCGGCACAAACCGGCCCCACCCACCGGCCTGGCCTGGCGCATCATCGGCACCGGCCATAGGGACCCGCGCTGGCTGCCGTACTTGCAGCCGTACGGCGCGGACGACGCCCTGGCCCGGATCGACGGCATCTCCGCCTGACGATCCGGGCTTTCGCATCCCCGTGGCCGCCGCCTCAGCCACGGGGCCCTTCGGCACGTGCGCCGCGTACGACGTACAGCGCGCCGCCCACCGCGAAGGCGCCCAGCGCAGCCGCCCAGGCGCCCGGTCGCGACCCCGGTTGCACCGGCCACGCCCACACCGGCACCACGCTTCCGTGCGCCCCCGCCGAACCCAGGTACACCGCACTGACGTACCCGAAGACCGGCAGCCGGCTCAGCCGGGCACCGAGCAGCGCGGCCGCCGCCGCGACCGACCCCGTGCAGCCCAGGGTGCTGCGGACGGCGCCGCCCGTTCCTGTGCCCGTCGGGCGTCCACCAGGCGGCGGGCGGCGATCGTCCACAGCCGGCCGCCGGCCTCCTGCCCGCGGTGTCCGGCGGCCGACCGCCACACGGTGACGAAGGTGTCCTGGAGCACCTCCCGCACCACGTCGGGGTCGGCGCAGCGCCGGGCCGGCCGCGCGTGCAGCCAGCCCGCGTGCCGGTCGTACAGGTCGGCGAGCGCCGCGGCGTCCCCGGCCGCGACGGCCCGCAGCAGCGCCGCGTCGCCGGTCGCCGTACCGTCGTCCTCCCGGTGGCCCCCCATGGGGCGGACCAGTCTCACACCCTCTTCATCGATCACCTGGACGCGGACGGTTCGCGTGGCGGGGGAGGGGCATCGGGAGTGGCCCCGCGGCGACTGGGTAGGCCTGCCCTGAAGCGGCACACGCCGCGCCACCCGACGTGAGGACAAGGAGGCCACCGTGGCCGCAACGGTTCATCATCCGATCCCGGCCCAGTTCAAACCCCCGGTGCAGACCGTGGAGGAACCCTGCTGGTGCGTGTTCAGCGCCGAGGCCGCCCGGGTCCAGGCGCCGCTGACCAGCGAGCCGCCGCTGCCCGACGCCGAGCCCCTCACCAGCGAACCGCCGCTCGCCGACGCCGCCCCCCTGACCAGCGAGCCGGGGTTGTAGATGAGCGAAGCCCTCGGCACTCCCCTCGACGGGGAGCTGTCCCGGCTGGCGGAGCTGCACGGTGTCGCCACCTCCTACAGCCCGTCCCCCGGCCGTACGGTCCCCGCCTCCCCGTCCGCCGTGATCGCGGTGCTCGGCGCCCTGGGCGTCGACGCGAGCGGCCCGCGCGCCGTCCGCGCCGCCCTCGCCGACCGCGAGCGCCACCTCGCCGAACGGCTGCTGCCGCCGACCGCCGTCCACTGGGCCGGCACCGGCGCGATCGACCTCGGCCTGCCCGCGGGCACCCGTGTCGAGGTGCGCACGGAGGACGGGCAGCCGCGCGGCGACATCCGGGACCTGCCGCCCGGGGTGCACGAGGTGACCGCCACCGCGCCCGACGGCCGCACCGCCCGCTGCCATCTCGTCGTCGCCCCCGACCGGCTGCCCACCCCCGCCACCCGCTCGTACGGACTCCTCGTCCAGCTCTACTCGCTGCTCTCCCGGCACTCCTGGGGCATGGGCGACCTCGGCGACCTCGCCGACCTGGCCGACTGGGCCGCACGCACCGCCGGCGCCGGTTTCGTCCAGGTCAACCCGTTGCACGCGGCCGTACCCGGCGCCCCCACCGACCCGTCCCCCTACCGCCCCTCCTCCCGCCGCTTCCCCGACCCGGTCCACCTGCGGCTGGAGTCCGTCCCCGAGTACGAGCGGCAGGACGCCTTCGCGGAACGCGCCCGGCACCTGCGCTCCGCCGTCCTCGACCAGGGCGCCCTCATCGACCGGGACGCGGTGTGGGAGCTGAAGCGCGAGGCGCTGGAGGCGGTGGCCGCCGTACCGCTCGGCCCCGCACGGCAGGCC
Organism: Streptomyces sp. NPDC006655; assembly: GCF_040703965.1. Taxonomy (NCBI): domain Bacteria; kingdom Bacillati; phylum Actinomycetota; class Actinomycetes; order Kitasatosporales; family Streptomycetaceae; genus Streptomyces; species Streptomyces sp. NPDC006655. Next base: position 169,714 of record NZ_JBEYJU010000004.1, read on the forward strand.
GCCTACGACGCCTTCCGCACCGAACAGGGCCAGGCCCTGGAGGACCACGCCACCTGGTACGCGCTCGCCGAACGGCACGGCTCCGACTGGCACAGCTGGCCCGCGGCCCTGCGCGACCCCCGCTCGCCCGAGACCGCCCGCGCCCGCACCGAACTCGCCGACCGCGTCGCCTTCCACTCCCGGCTGGCCTGGCTCACCGACACCCAGCTCACCGCCGCCCAGCGCGCCGCCCGCGAGGCCGGGATGCCCGTCGGGATCGTGCACGACCTCGCCGTCGGCGTGCACCCGCAGGGCGCCGACGCCTGGGCGCAGCGCGACTTCTTCGCCGCCGGGATGTCGGTGGGCGCCCCGCCCGACGCCTTCAACGCCCGCGGCCAGGACTGGGGTCTGCCGCCCTGGCGCCCCGACCGTCTGGCCGCCTCCGGGTACGCACCGTACCGGGACCTCCTGCGCGCCCTCTTCCGGTACGCGGGCGCCCTGCGCATCGACCACGTGATGGGCCTGTTCCGGCTGTGGTGGGTCCCGGCGGGCAGCCCGCCCACCGAAGGCACCTACGTCCGCTACGACGCCGAGGCCATGCTCGCCCTGCTGGCCCTGGAGGCGACCCGGGCGGGCGCCGTGGTGATCGGCGAGGACCTGGGGACCGTGGAACCGGGCGTCCGCGAGACGCTCCAGCGACACAAGGTGCTCGGCACGTCCGTCCTCTGGTTCGAACGGGACTGGGACGGCGACGGCCGCCCGCTGCCCCCGGAACGCTGGCGCGCCGACTGCCTCGCCACCGCCACCACCCACGACCTGCCGCCCACCGCCGCCCGCCTCACCGGCGAACACGTCGAACTTCGCGACCGGCTGGGCCTGTCGACCCGTCCGCTGGCTCAGGAACGGGCGGACGCCAAGGCCGACACGGCGGAGTGGCTGGCGCTGCTGATCAGCCTCGGCCTGCTCGCCGGGACCGACGTCGGCGACGAGGAGGCCGAGATCCGGGCCGTGCACCGCTTCCTGCTCCGGACCCCGGCCCGCATGGTCGGCGTCTGGCTCCCGGACGCCGTCGGCGACCGCCGCCCGCAGAACCTCCCCGGCACCTGGGACCAGTATCCGAACTGGCGCCTGCCCATCGCCGACCCGAAGGGCCGCCCGGTGACCCTGGAGGAGCTCCAGGGGTCGGAGCGGGTACGGGCGCTGCTGGAGGTGCTCCGGGAGGCGCTCGGGGAGGACGGCGCCGCCGACGCCGCCGGCGCTTGACGGGGACCGGTTCGGCAGGCGCCTCGGGGACGCCTCGGGGGACCGCTTCAGGGCGCGGTGACGGGCGGCGGCGGGTCCCGGGGCGGTCGGCACGGCGCCAGGAGCCGGCTAGGGGGACCCCGGGCGCGCGTCCCCGAAGGGGGCCAGCTAACTTGGGGACCGTGGACAAGAAGAACGCCCTGCGCGCCGGCGCCCTGGCTGCCGGTACGACGCTGATGATGCTGCTCATGTCGTCCCCTGCCCTCGCGCTCACGCGTGACGACGGCGACGACCCCGGCAAGGGCCTGAGCGTCATCGAGACGCTGGGCCTCTACGTCCTGACCCCGCTCGTGCTGTTCGGGATCATCGCCGGCCTGGTGATGGTGCTGGACAAGTCCACGGTCCGGGTCGTCAAGCCCGGCTCGACGAAGGCCAAGGCGAAGGTCTGACCTCCGCCGCACCACTTCTCCGCTTCTTCACCGAGGGCGCCGGTCGCCCTCCGTACGGACCGCGACGGGGCGTACGGGGGCCGACCGGCGCCCTCGGCGCGTTCCTCAGGGGCTCGGCGCGGTCAGATACCGCTGCACGGCCGGCCCGAGCCACGCCAGGATCTCCGACCGGTCGAGCTCCACGACCGGGGGCAGCCGCAGCACGTAGCGGGTGAGGGCGAGCCCCAGCAGCTGCGCGGCGCACAGCCCCGCCCGCGTCCACACCTGCTCCGGGTCCGGGCACACCCGCTGGGCCACCGGCACCACCTGCTCCCGGAAGATGCCCTGCAGCCGCTCGGCCCCCGCCTTGTTGGTGACGCCGACCCGCAGCACGGCGGTGAGTTCCTCGTTCGCCTCCCAGAGGGTCAGGAAGTGGCCCACCAGCGCGTCCCCGACCTCGTCGCGCGGCACCCCGGAGAGGTCCGGCATCCGCAGGTCGAGCGTGACGGCCGCGGCGAACAGGCCGTCCTTGTTGCCGAAGTACCGCATGACCATGGAGGGGTCGATGCGCGCGTCCCTGGCGATGGCGCGGATGGTGGCGCGCTCGTAGCCGTCGGTGGCGAAGCGCTCGCGCGCGGCGGCCAGGATCGCGGAGCGGCTGGCGTCGGAGCGGCGCGTCGGCGGGCCGCTCGCGGGTGCTGTGCTTCTACTGGGAGTGCCGGTCATGCCAACGAGCGTAGGCCAACATCTGTGGGCCAACAAGTGTTGACCCCGTTCGCGGGCTCGGCCTAGGCTTGCCAACAAGCGTTGACCAACCCTCGCGGGCCAACCCTCGCGGGCCAACGCCCGTAGGCCAACGCCCGTAGGTCCACAAGCGTGGGCCCACAAGCGTCGGCATCAAGGAGGCCCCCATGCACGGCACCAGTGGCACCCCTCGCGTGATCGTCGTCGGCTCCGGCCCCACCGGCCTCCTCCTGGCCGGTGACCTCGCCACCGCCGGCGTCCCGGTCACCCTCCTCGAAAAGCGCCCCCACGGCATCAGCAACCTCTCCCGCGCCTTCGTCCTGCACGCCCGCGCCCTGGAGCAGCTCGACGCCCGCGCCGTCGCCGACGAACTGGAGGCCGTCGGCCGCCCCCTCACCCGCCTGAACCTCTTCGACGGCCTCACCCTCGACCTCGGCACCCTCCCCTCCCGCTTCGCCCACGTCCTCGTCCTCCCGCAGTACGAGGTCGAGAAGGTGCTGGAGCGCCGGGCGGTGGCGGCGGGCGTCGACTTCCGTCACGAGTCCCAGGTGACCGGGCTGACGCAGGACGCCGACGGGGTCACCGTGCACGTCGAGGGCGCCGACAGCCTGCGCGCCGCGTACGTCGTCGGTGCCGACGGGATGCGCAGCGCGGTGCGGGAGGCGGTAGGGCTGCCGTTCCCGGGGCGGTCGGCGATCCGGTCCGTCGTCCTCGCCGACGTGCTGCTCGCCGAGCGGCCCGAGACGGTGCTCACGGCCGGCGCGGTGGGCGACGCGTTCGCGTTCCTCGCGCCCTTCGGCGACGGCTACCACCGGGTCATCTGCTGGCACCGCGGCCGCGACGTCCCCGACCACGAGCCGGTCGGCCTCGACGAGATCAAGGAGATCACCAGGCTGGCGCTGGGCCGGGACTACGGGATGCACGACCCCCGCTGGATGTCCCGCTTCCACAGCGACGAGCGCCAGGTACCCCGGTACCGGGTCGGCCGGGTCTTCCTGGCGGGCGACGCCGCGCACGTGCACACCCCGGCGGGCGGCCAGGGCATGAACACCGGCCTCCAGGACGCGGCCAACCTGAGCTGGAAGCTCGCCGCCGTCCTGCACGGCCACGCGGCCCCCGGCCTGCTCGACACCTACCAGAGCGAACGCCACCCCGTCGGCAGGACGGTCCTGCGCAGCAGCGGCGCGATCGTCCGGCTCGCGATGGCCAAGGGCTGGCAGCTGCCGGTGCGCGCCGCGCTCACGACCGCCCTGAGCCACCTCGCCCCGGCCCGCCGCCGGGCGATCGGCCAGGTCACCGGCATCGGCTACCGGTACCCGGCGCCGCGGGGCGCCCACCCCCTCACCGGCGCCCGCGTCCCCGACCTCGCGCTGGCCGGCGGCGGGCGTCTGTACGAGGCCCTGCGCGGCGGCCGGTTCGTGCTGGTCACCCCGGGTTCGTACGACGTGGACCCGGCGCGCGCCGACCGCCTGGCCGCCGCCCGCTGGCGGAGCGACCACCGGACGACCCTCCTGGTGCGCCCCGACGGGTACGCGGCCTGGGCGGCCGAGGACGCGGGGCAGGCGGCCATCGAGAGGGCGCTGGCCGCCCACGTGGGCTGAGCAGGTTCCGCCCGGCTCAGGCGACGGTGAAGTCGGCGGCCTTGGTGTCGAAGGCGGTGTGGCCGTCCTTCGCCGTGGCGAGCACCGCGATGTGCCAGGCGCCGTGCGCGGAGGACGCGTCGGCGGCGGACACCGGCGTCCGGTACACGCAGCGGACGGTGTGACCGCGGGCCGGCGTGCAGGTCGCCGACTCCACGGCGGCCATCTCCTCGGCGGTCGGCTGCTTCTTCGCGAACCCGGACCGCTCCGGCCAGGCCAGCACCTTCAGGCCGCTGACCCCGGAGGGCGCGCTGACCTCGGTGGTGAAGAAGAGCGAGCCGTCCCGGCCGCTACTGGGAGCGGTGTAGTGGACGGCGCTGTGCGCCAGGGCGGGCACGGGGTCCCGGTCGCCGGCGTAGGCGAGGGCGAAGGCCCCGGCTCCCGCGAGCACGACGGCACCGGCGACGACGGACAGGGCGATACGACGGGACATGGCGAGTTCTCCGTGACTGGCTCGGGCCGGCCCGGACTGTCCGGGCCGAACGGATCCGGCGCTCGCTGCCGCGCCGTTGCGTCGATCCTCGCAACGGGCGGCCGCCCCGGACGTGAGCACGGATACTCAACCCGCCCTGGGTGATGCGTACTTCACGAGTGAGGCGGGGCACCCGGTGGTGTCACCACCGGGTGCCCCGCCGATGTGCCGCCTACTGCGCGGCCGCGTCCGCCGCCTGGGCCTTCAGGGCGCGCTCGACGCCCGCGCGGGACTCCGAGACCAGCCGGGCCAGGGCCGCGTTCGGCTGGGCCGAGGCCAGCCAGGCGTCGGTCTTGGCGAGGGTCTCCTGGGAGACCTGGAGGGCCGGGTAGAGACCGATCGCGATCTGCTGGGCGATCTCGTGCGAGCGGGAGTCCCACACCGACTTCAGGATCTCGAAGTACTTGTCGGTGTACGGGGCCAGCAGCTCACGCTGGTCGGTCTGGACGAAGCCGTTGATCACCGCCTCCTGGACGGCGTTCGGCAGCTTGTCGGAGTCGATGACCGACGCCCACGCCTCGGCCTTCGCCTCCTCGGTCGGCCGGGCGGCGCGGGCGGTGGCCGCGTGGCGCTCGCCGGCGGCGGTCCGGTCCCGCTCGTACTCGGCCGCGATGTCCTCCTCGTCGAAGTGGCCGACGGCCGCCAGCCGCTCCACGAACGCCCAGCGCAGCTCCGTGTCGACGGCCAGGCCCTCGATCGTCGTCGCCCCGTCCAGCAGGGCGTCGAGCAGGTCCACCTGCTCCGGCGTCCGGGCGGTGGCCGCGAACGCGCGGGCCCAGGCCAGCTGGTGGTCGCTGCCCGGCGCGGCGGACCGCAGGTGGGCCAGGGTGGCGTCGGTCCAGCGGGTGAGCAGGGCCTCGCGGGCGGTCGGGTCGGCGTACAGCTCGACGGCCAGTTTCACCTGCCGGTGCAGCGACTGGACGACACCGATGTCGGACTCCTTGCCGATGCCCGACAGCACGAGGGACAGGTAGTCACGGGCGGGCAGTTCGGCGTCCCGGGTCATGTCCCAGGCGGACGCCCAGCACAGCGCGCGGGGCAGCGAGGACTCGAAGTCGCCGAGGTGCTCGGTGACGACACGCAGGGACTCCTCGTCGAGGCGGACCTTGGCGTACGACAGGTCGTCGTCGTTGAGCAGGAACACCGCGGGCCGACGCCGGCCGGCCAGCTGCGGTACGGGGGTCAGCTCGCCGTCCACGTCCAGCTCGACGCGGTCCTCGCGGACCAGCTTGCCGGTCTCCTCGTCGAGTTCGTACAGCCCGATCGCGATCCGGTGCGGACGCAGCGTCGGCTCTCCCTTGGCGCCGGCCGGCAGCGCCGGGGCCTCCTGGCGGACGGCGAACGAGGTGACGACACCGTCGGCGTCCGTCTCGACCTCCGGGCGCAGGACGTTGATCCCGGCCGTCTGGAGCCACTTGCGCGACCAGGTGCTCAGGTCGCGCCCGGAGGTCTCCTCCAGGGCGCCCAGCAGGTCGGACAGGCGCGTGTTGCCGTACGCGTGCCGCTTGAAGTACGCCTGCACGCCCTGGAAGAACTCGTCCATGCCGACGTAGGCGACGAGCTGCTTGAGGACGGAGGCGCCCTTGGCGTACGTGATGCCGTCGAAGTTCACCAGGACGTCGTCGAGGTCCCGGATCTCGGCCATGATCGGGTGCGTGGAGGGCAGCTGGTCCTGCCGGTAGGCCCAGGTCTTCATGGAGTTGGCGAAGGTGGTCCACGAGTGCGGCCAGCGCGACTCGGGCGCGTACGCCTGGCAGGCGATGGACGTGTAGGTGGCGAACGACTCGTTCAGCCACAGGTCGTTCCACCACTCCATGGTGACCAGGTCGCCGAACCACATGTGGGCCAGCTCGTGCAGGATGGTCTCGGCACGCGTCTCGTACGCCGCGTCGGTCACCTTGGACCGGAAGACGTACTGGTCGCGGATGGTCACCGCGCCCGCGTTCTCCATCGCGCCCGCGTTGAACTCCGGTACGAACAGCTGGTCGTACTTCTTGAAGGGGTACGCGTAGTCGAACTTCTCCTGGAACCAGTCGAAGCCCTGCCGGGTCACCTCGAAGATCGCGTCCGAGTCGAGGAACTCGGCCAGCGACGGACGGCAGTAGATGCCCAGCGGCACGCTCTGCCCGTCCTTCTCGTACACGCTGTGCACCGAGTGGTACGGGCCGACGATCAGCGCCGTGATGTACGACGAGATGCGCGGCGTCGGCTCGAAGACCCAGGTGTCGTCCTTGGGCTCGGGCGTCGGCGAGTTGGAGATCACGGTCCAGCCGGCCGGCGCCTTCACGGTGAACTGGAAGGTCGCCTTCAGGTCCGGCTGCTCGAAGGAGGCGAAGACCCGGCGGGCGTCCGGCACCTCGAACTGGGTGTAGAGGTACGCCTGCTCGTCGACCGGGTCGACGAACCGGTGCAGGCCCTCACCCGTGTTGGTGTACGCGCAGTCCGCGACCACCCGCAGGATGTTGCGGCCCTCCAGCAGGCCCGGCAGAGCGATCCGGGAGTCCGCGAAGACCTCCGCCGGGTCGAGGGCGTCACCGTTGAGGGTGACCTCGTGGACCGCCGGGGCCACCAGGTCGATGAAGGAAGCGGCGCCGCTCTCGGCGACGTCGAAGCGCACCGTGGTCACGGACCTGTAGGTTCCGCCCTCCTGCGCGCCGGAGAGGTCGAGATCGATCTCGTACGAGTCAACGGTGAGCAGCTTCGCCCGCTGCTGCGCCTCTTCGCGAGTCAGGTTTGTGCCAGGCACGCGGTCATCTCCTCGTTATGTGTGGGTTGCGCCATCCTTCCACGGGACAGTGCCCGCGGCGTCGAGGGAAAACCCGAGAGATGCCCGTCAGCGCCTCGCCGAGCACGGTGCCGCAGCCGCACGACGGCCGGCCGCGGCACCCTTTCGGGCGGTCCTACCGCCCGGACAGCTCCGCCGCCACCAGCTCCGCGATCTGCACGGCGTTCAGCGCGGCCCCCTTGCGGAGGTTGTCGTTGGAGACGAACAGCGCGAGTCCGTTCTCCACGGTCTCGTCGCGGCGGATCCGGCCCACGTACGAGGGGTCCCGGCCGGCGGCCTGCAACGGGGTCGGGATGTCGGACAGCTCGACACCGGGCGCGTCGGACAGCAGCTCGGTCGCCCGCTCCGGCGAGATCGGCCGGGTGAACCGCGCGTTGATCTGGAGGGAGTGCCCGGAGAAGACCGGGACGCGTACACAGGTGCCGGAGACCTTCAGCTCCGGGAGCTCCAGGATCTTGCGGGACTCGTTGCGCAGCTTCTGCTCCTCGTCGGTCTCGTTCAGACCGTCGTCGACGAGGTTGCCGGCGAAGGGCAGCACGTTGAAGGCGATGGGACGCTTGTAGACCTGCGGCTCGGGGAAGTCGACCGCCGCGCCGTCGTGCGTCAGCTTCTCCGCGTCGGCGGCCACCTTCTGCACCTGGCCGTGCAGCTCGGCGACGCCCGCGAGACCGGAGCCGGACACCGCCTGGTAGGTGGTGGCGACCAGCGCCTCCAGGCCCGCCTCCTGGTCCAGCACCTTCAGGACCGGCATCGCGGCCATCGTGGTGCAGTTCGGGTTGGCGATGATGCCCTTGGGGCGGTCCGCGACCGCGTGCGGGTTGACCTCGGAGACGACCAGCGGGACCTCGGGGTCCTTGCGCCAGGCGGAGGAGTTGTCGATCACGACGGCGCCCTGCGCGGCGACCTTCTCGGCCAGCGCCTTCGAGGTGGCCCCGCCCGCGGAGAACAGCACGATGTCGAGGCCGGTGTAGTCGGCGGTCGCCGCGTCCTCCACCGTCACACCGTCGAGCACGGTACCGGCGGAGCGGGCCGAGGCGAACAGGCGCAGCTCGGTCACCGGGAAGGCGCGCTCCGTGAGGATCCTGCGCATGACCGTGCCGACCTGACCGGTGGCTCCGACGATTCCGACCCTCACGGTGACTCCCTTTGAATGCGGTGACGTGTGTCTGCGGCCTTTCCATCATGCGGCCGACCCGGGTCAGCCTGTCCAATTCTTTGCGCGCCATGCCCGCCGAGCGGACCACCCGGCCCGTGGAACTCCCGCTCGCACCCGCGCTGAGCTGCAGAAATTACCTCCACGTGGCCGACGTGCCGCAAGCTGTGCTGCGCCACGCGGGGGTGTGACGTACGCCTCGGAAAAGAAATCCGCGGTCCGTCCGAACGTTTCCGGGGGCCGTGGCGTCGTAGGGGAAACGCGGTGAGGGGGTGGGTTGTGCTGCGCGGAAGGACCCGGCGCGTCCAGGGGGGTCGGCACGGTGATCCCCTGGACGCGGACCAGGAACGCCGGGTGCGGGCGGTGCTCGCGCTGGGCGGGGTGCCGCAGGCGGACCTGCCGGACGGGGTACAGCAGGTACGGCTGCGGTTGCTGGAGCGGGCCGCGGGCGGTCAGGAGGCACCACGGGACGTCTCGGCGTGGGCAGCGGTGGTCGCCTCCAACCTCGCCATGGACTGGCATCGCGCCAAGCGCCGCCAGGAACGCCTCGGGGAGCGGCTGGCGGCCCTCCGCCCGCCCGACCCCGCCGTGGGGGAGGACAGCGGCGTGCTGTCCGTCGCCGTCGCCCGCGGCCTGGACGAACTCCCGGACGCCCAGCGCCAGATCCTCGTCCTGCGCTTCTACGCCGACCTGCCGGTCCGCGGGATAGCCGAGGCGCTCGGCATCCCCGAGGGCACGGTCAAGAGCCGGCTGCACACGGCGGTACGGGCCCTGCGCGCCCGCCTGCACGAGGACGAGGTGGTGTGACCATGCCCGCCGAACACGACGGCCCGGAACGACACGAGGCCCACCCCCAGGGCACCGGCCCCGACGACACCGCACCCCGAAACCGGAACCGCGACCGGTACACCGGCGACGGCAACCGGAACAGGGAGGACGACCGCGACCGGGACCGGAATGAAGGCGGCGCTGGCCGGGACCGGTGTGACGGGGACAGGTACGCCGGGCGTGGCGACCGGGACCGGGTGGGCGACGGTGATCGGGACGAAGGCGGCGCTGGCCGGGACCGGTGTGACGGGGACAGGTACGCCGGGCGTGGCGACCGGGACCGGGTGGGCGACGGTGATCGGGGTGAAGGTGGCGACGGTGGTGGTCGGGGTGACGGGGAGCCGGACGGTGGGCGGGGTGAGCCGGGGGTGGAGGGGGACGCACTGTTCGCCGTTCTTCTGGACGAGCCGCTCACCGAGGCTCAGCGTGCCGATCCCGGCTTCCTGGCCGAGTACCGTGCCGCCGCCGCCGATGTGGCCCTCCTGCGCGCGCAGCTCGGCATCGTGGGCGACGCCCTCGCCGGGCCGCCGCCCGCCCAGGTGCGGGCACGCCCGGCCGGGCGCCGCCGTCCCCTGCACCACCCCGGCGTCCGCGCCCTCGGTCTCGCCGGTGCCCTCGCCGCCGCGTTCGCCTCGGCCGTGTTCGGCATCGGCTGGCTCGCGGCGAGCGGCGGCTCGGGCGCGATGTCGAACGGGGCCAGTGACAGGGCGGCGGGCAGCGCGTCCGGCCCGGCGAGCCCGGAGCACACCACCGGCCCCGGCTACCTCGCCTGCGCCCGCCTGGTCGTCGAGGGCACGGTGACCGGAGTCCGGCACCTGTCGGGCTCCGGCGAGGACCGCGTCACCCTGCGCGTGACCCGCGCCTACAAACCGGCGCGGACCGCCGCGGAGGTGGAGTTCCTCTTTGGGTCCGGCACCGACGCCCGGGTCCGCACCGGCGCCCGCCTGCTGGTCGGCATCACGGAGGGGCGGCAGGTGCCCGACCGGTACGCGGTCGGGGAGGCGGAGATCGCGCCGGAGCGGTCCTGGATCGTCCGCGACCTGCCCGCGTCGCGGACCATGACCTGCCAGGACGGCTGAGGCGCGGGGCACCCCGCCGGGACGCCCCGCCGGGAAACCCCGGTCCCGCGCGGGAAACCCCGGTCCCGCGCGGGAAACCACCCCGGTCCCGCGCGGGAAACCAGTGGCCGGCGCAGGCTCCACGCCCTACCGTGCCGACGTGCGCGAGAAGCTCAGGGTGGCGGCCTACGCCGTGTGCGTCCGTGACGGACAGATCCTGCTCGCCCGGTCACCCGCCGCCGACGGCACCCCCGAATGGGTGCTGCCCGGCGGCGGCATGGACCACGGCGAGGACCCCTACGACACCGTCCGCAGAGAACTCATGGAGGAGACCGGCTACCGCATCGAGGTGACCGGCCTGCTCGGCATCGACTCCTTCCACCAGCGCTTCGCCCCCGGCACCCTGCTGTCCCGCGCCACCGACCACCACGGCGTGCGGATCATCTACAGCGGTGAGATCGTCGGCGGCGAGCTCACGAACGAGGTGAACGGCTCCACCGACATGGCCGCCTGGCACGACCTGGACGCCGTACCGGACCTGAGGCACATCCGGCTGGTCGACGTGGCCCTGCGGCTGTGGCGGGAGAGGCCGGCGGCGGGCCGGTTCGCGGAAGAGCAGTCGTGAGCGCCGGAGCCCGTCCCCTACCCCGGCAGATGAACACCGAGTAGCCGGGCCCCGGCCACCCGCGATCCGGCCCATGTCCGGTCCCCACCCCTCCTGATCCACGTACGGTGATCGGCGCTGCGCGTTGCCGCCGTGTTCACGCGCAGGTCATTCCCGGTGCCAACGATCCACAGTGAGCGGGAAGTTCGCGGAAGCGATCGCCCGCGACCACTGCCGACGCGTTCGTACTCGGGGAGATCGCGCCATGTCGCGCATACGCTCTGTCGCCACCTCCGCGGCCCACAAGGGCCGCGAGGCACTGGAGATCAACCGCCGTACCGTCCTCGCCGCCGCCGGAGCCGTCTCGCTCTCCGCGGGCGTCGGCCTCGCCCTGCACCCCACCGACAGCGCGGCCCGCCCCGCCGTCACCGACGACCAGCAGCCGGTCGCCGAGGGCCGCAAGGCCGCCGCGGCGCCCCTCGCGCCGTACACCAAGGGCACCACGCTCGCCTCCGTCGCCGCGCCCCGCAACAGCTCCGGCTACCGGCGGCTCGGAGACGGCGCCGGCTGGTCGCGGGTGGTGCGCTCCGACCTCGCCGCCGCCAGGAGCGGCCGGGCCGGCCGCCGTACCGCACTGGCCGCGTTCGTGCAGTTCACCGACCTGCACCTGATGGACGTCCAGCACCCGCTGCGCCTCGAGTACCTGCGCGCCCACGACCGGCACGCCTGGCGCCCGCACGAGGCGCTCACCGTGCCCGGCGCGATCTCGCTGGTGGAGCGGGTCAACGCGCTGCGCGGCGCCCCGGTCACCGGCTCCCCGCTGCACTTCGTGATGACGACCGGCGACAACACCGACAACAACGCCCACTCCGAACTGGAGTGGTTCATGAAGGTGATGAGCGGCGGCCGGATGACCCCCAACAGCGGGGACCCCCGGCACTACGAGGGGGTGCAGAACTCCGGTCTGAAGATGTACTGGCAGGCCGGCTCCACCGTCCGCGACTCCGACAAGGCGGCCGGCTTCCCGCATCTCGCGGGCTTCCTCGCCGCCGCGATCCGCGAGGTGAAGAGCCCCGGCCTCAACCTGCCCTGGTACTCCACGGTCGGCAACCACGACGCCCTGCCGCTCGGCTGCTTCGGCTCGCACGCCGACCCGTACCTCGCGGAGGCGGCCATCGGCGGCAGGAAGCTGATGACGGCGACCGACGCCGAGGCCAAGAAGCTCCAGGACTCCATCCGCACGGCACAGGACCCCAAGGGCAGCGGCTACCGCGACTTCCTGAAGGCCCACGCCAGGTCGGCGCGGTCGGTGACGCCGGACGAGAAGCGCGCCCCGTACACCTCCGCGGACTACCTCAAGGCCCATCTGGACCCCGCCTACCAGGGGGTCGGCCCGGTCGGGCACGGCTACTCCTCCGCGAACCTCGCTGCGGGCACCCAGTACTACGCCTTCCGCATCTCCGAGGACGTCATCGGCATCAGCCTGGACACGACGGACGCCGGCGGCCACTACGACGGTTCCATCGGGACGACCCAGCTGACCTGGCTGGAGCGGACGCTCACGGAGAACAAGGACTCCTACGCGGTCGTCTTCAGCCACCACACCAGCCAGACGATGACCAACACCCGCCCCGACCCGGCCCACCCGGGCGACCGCCGCCACACCGGCGCCGAGCTGGTCACCCTGCTCAACCGCCACGCCAACGTGGTGGCCTGGGTCAACGGCCACATCCACCGCAACCTCATCACCCCGCACAAGGCGTCGAACGGCAACTCCTTCTGGGAGGTCACCACCGCCTCGCACGTGGACTACCCGCAGCTCGCCCGGGTCGTCGAGCTGGTGGACAACAAGGACGGCACGGTCTCGCTGTTCACCACGCTGATCGAGTCGGCGGCCCCGCACCGCACCGACTTCACCGACCTCTCCCAGACCGGCCTCGCCGCCCTCTACCGCGAGCTGGCCTTCAACGCCCCCGGCTCCAGCAAGGTCCTCGGCGGCGCCGCGGCGGACCGCAACACCGAGCTGGTGATCAAGAAGGGCTGACACCGTCGTACGTTCCGGCGCCGCGCTTGCCGATTCTTTGCCGACGGACCGGCCCGTGCCGCCCCTGCCGCCACCTCCGTGCGGGACGCTGAAACAGCAGGTCAGAGGGGTGCCGGTGAGGGTTTGGGAGAGGTGCGCGCGGTAGCGGTTCCGGCACTCGGCGTGTAAACGCAGACGACTCCGGGGCGAGACGTTCCGTTCATCCGAATGAAACATCCGTACCGCCTCATAACGGCTAACCCGAGGTTCCCGGGGATGGCTCGATGTGGTGCAAGGCTGGTGATCGTGTGGGCGGTCGGCTCGGACTTCGTGTGCTCTCGGTCTACGAGGGATTCTTCTCCGGGGGTGCCCGGATCGTGCACAGTGATGTGCTGCTGGGCCTGGTCGAGGGCGGACAGCAGTGGCACCGCGTGCTGAGTCTGCACGGTGAGGTCCACCGGGAAGCCACCACCCAGCGCATGGAGGACGACGCCTGCTACCGCGCCCTCACCGCCGGCGGCATCGACGTCACCTCCCTCGGCCGCACCGCGGGCCTCGTGGACGGCACGGTCGCGGCGTCGGTCTTCAGCGGGCCGGAGCTGGCCGACACCGCCCGGGCCATGGCCGGCGCGGACGTCATCCTGTCGCTGAAGGAGCAGCCGCTGGCGCTCCTCAACCAGGGCGGTCTGCCCCGGCGCCCGGTCGTGGTCTGCCTGCACCGGTCCGACCCGGAGAACCAGGGCCCGGCGCTGGACGAGCTCAGGACCGCCATCGCCGACGGCAAGGTCGTGGCCTGCGTGTGCTGCGCCGAGTCCACCCGGGACGCCTACGAGGCCGCCGGGATCCCCGGTGAGCTGCTGCACGTCATCCCGAACGGCGTCGACCTGCTCCGCTTCCGCCCGGACGCGGCGGCACGGCTCGCCTTCCGCGAGTCCCTCGGCATCCCCGCCGGCGCCCCCGTGGTCGTCTTCGCCGCCCGCTACGCCGGCATGAAGAACGTCCCGCTGTTCCTGCGGGCGGCGCGGGCGTGGCTGGCCCGCGAGGGCGGCGGGCACGTCGTCATGTGCGGGGCCGGGATGACCGATGACAACCCCGCGCTCTGGGCCGACCAGGAGATCGCCTTCGGCGCCGACCGGGCCGCCCTCGGCGACCGCGTCCACCTGCTCGGCGTGCGGCACGACATGGAGGCGGTCTACGCCGGGTCCGACGTCGTCGCCCTCACCTCCGTCTCCGGCGAGGCGGCGCCGCTCTGCCTCATCGAGGGCATGATGTGCGGCGCCGTACCGGTCACCACGGACGTCGGCGACAGCGCCTCGATCGTCGAGGGACACGGCTTCGTGACGCCCTTCGACCCCGACGCGATCGCCTTCGCCTGGTCGGCGGCGGTGGCCGACCGGGAGACCTTCGCACCGGCACTGGCCGCGAGCCGCGAACGCTTCAGTCGCACCCGCATGATCGCCGCCTACGCCGACCTCCTCGCCCACGTCGCCGCCGACGTACGCGACGAACTGCGCCCGGGCGTCACCGGCCAGTAGCGCCGCCGGCCGCCGCCGGGCATGCCCGTGTGCGGGGCCGTCGGTCCCCCTCCGAACCGACGGCCCCGCGCGGGGCCCGGCCGCTCCCGGCCACCCCCGGCTAACGGGGCAGCACCACCACGTACGCCGCCGGGTCGCGGTCGCCCGCCGCCATCAGGGCCGTGCGGATCACCGCCGCCTGCTGCTCCGCCGATTCGCGCAGCTTGCGCGGGGTCACGTGCACCACCGTGATCCCGAGCCGCTCCAGGTGCTCGCGCTTGCGGGCGTACTCGGACCACAGGGCGTCCTCGTCCTGGCGCGGGGCGCGCATGTCCAGTTCGACGGCGACCGCCTGCTCGGGCCAGTAGGCGTCGAGGCCGCCGAGGTGCGGGCCGCCGGGCAGCCGCAGGTCCACGTTCCAGACCGGGTCGGGGAGGCCGTACTCCTGCACCATGCGGTAGAGGCGGTCCTCGGCGATGGCCCGGCCCTCGGCGACGAGCGAGTCCACCGCGTCGGCCACGTGGGGGCGGGTGAGCAGCTTCGCCCGGGTCAGCTCCCGTACCACCGCGGCCGGTTCGCAGTGCCGGCCGCGCACCGCCTCGGTCAGCAGCCGGCGTACCGACTCCGCGTCGGTCAGGTCCGCGACCGCGTCCGCGAGGGCGCGCGGGACCGGGGCGACCGGCAGCCCCGTCACCGGCTCGGGGGCCGGGAGGGCCGGCGTCCGCAGCACCCGGACGTAGGAGGTGGAGCGCAGCCGGCGCATGCGCGGGACCAGCACGTCGATGTGGTCCAGGGAGAGCAGGGGCGGGGTCGCGGAGAAGCCGTGCAGGGTCAGCGCCGCCAGGCCGGTGATCATCGCGTCCGCGTAGACGGGGCGGTGGGGGGAGTCGGGGGTCGGCTGGGCGGGGACGCCGGGGACGGGCTCGCGTGCCGCGAACAGCAGGGCTCCGTGCAGGCGTTCCTCGCTGGTCGGCGGGCCGGGGTGGAGCATGACCACGCCCGGGAGGAGCTGTTGCCAGGGGCCGCCCGCCCGGCACTGTTCGGCGATCTCGGTGGCCGGGACGCCGTGGGAGCGGAGCTGGGCCGTGGTGAGCACCCGGCGGTGGACGTCGGAGAGGTGGCGCAGGGGGCGGGGGGAGAGCGGGGTGTTGTGCGTCATGGCCTCGGGATTCCCGGGGCCGGACCCGTCCTTAACCGGTGTTACACGTTCGTCGATGAATGCGGACAACACGGGACTAAAGGACGGGTGTTCGGATGCCGAAGGGGCGGCGAAAGCCCCTGGTCCGGATGGGTGGGGACCAGGGGTTACGGGCATGATTGACTGAATTCCGTAACGGTCACCTGGCGGGCAACCGTTGGCCAAGGGTCAGCTCTCGAAGGCGCCGACGGCCCGCGCGTCGCACTCCTGTCCGCGCAGTGCCCGCGCCAGGTCGTCCCGGGCCTCCAGGACCAGCCGGCGCAGCGCCGGGGGCGCGTCCGCGTGCGCCGCCAGCCAGGCGTCCGTCGCCGCCAGCGTCTCCGGGCGGTCCTGGAGCGAGGGGTACAGGCCGCGCACCACGTCCATGCCGATCTGGATCGAACGGTCCTCCCAGACCCGCTCGATCACCTCGAAGTACTTCTCGGCGTACGGCGCCAGCAGGTCCCGCCGGGACGGCTGGGCGAAGCCCGTGATGGTCGCCTCCACCAGCGCGTTGGACAGCGCCTGCGACTCCACGACCTGCGCCCACGCCTGCGCCTTGACGGCCGCCGAGGGGCGGGCGGCCAGGCAGCGCACCTGGTGGCGCTTGCCGGACGCGGTGTCGTCCCGGGCCAGTTCCGCGGCCAGCACCGACTCGTCGGCCGCGCCGTGCGCGGCGAGCGGTTCGAGGAAAGCCCAGCGCAACTCCTGGTCGACGTCGAGCCCTTCGATCGTCGCCGTGCCGGCCAGCAGCTCCTGGAGCAGGAGCAGGTCGGCCGCGTCCGCCGCCGTCGACGCGAAGAACCGTGCCCAGGCCAGCTGGTGCTCGCTGCCCGGCGGGGCCTGCCGCAGCTCCCGCAGGGCACCCTCGGCGAGCCGCCGCCCGGCCGCCTCCCGCCACCGCGGCGCCACGTAGTGCACCAGCGCGGACTCGGCCCACGCCTGGAGCATCTGGAGCACGCCGATGTCCGACTCGCGGCCCGCGAACCGCAGCACCAGGTCGATGAAGTCCCGCGCGGGCAACAGCCCGTCCCGGGTCAGGTTCCACAGCGCCGACCAGCACAGGGCCCGCGCCAGCGGGTCGGTCAGGGCGCCCAGCCGGTCCCGGAGGGTGGCCAGCGAGGTCTCGTCGAAACGGATCTTGCAGTACGTCAGGTCGTCGTCGTTGACCAGCACCAGCTCCGGCGCCTCGGCCCCGGCCAGCTCGGCGATCACCGTGCGCGGGCCGTCGACGTCCGCCTCGGCGCGCGCGTACCGCACCAGCGAGCCGTCCTCCAGGCGGTACAGGCCGATCGCCACCCGGTGCGGGCGCAGCTCGGGGTGCGACTCCGCCGCCTCCTGCACCACCGCCAGCTCGTCGATCCGCCCGTCGGGGGCCAGCAGCACCTGCGGGGTCAGCGCGTTCACCCCAGCCGTCTGCAACCACTTGCCCGCCCAGGCGGTCATGTCCCGGCCGCTGGTCTCCTCCAGCACCGCCAGCAGGTCGCCGAGCCGGGTGTTGCCGTAGGCGTGGCGCTTGAAGTAGCGGCGGGCGCCCTCCAGGAACGCGTCCTGGCCGGCGTACGCGACGAGCTGCTTCAGCACGCTCGCCCCCTTCGCGTACGTGATGCCGTCGAAGTTGAGCTTGGCGTCCTCGAGGTCGCGGATGTCGGCCGTGACCGGGTGCGTGGAGGGCAGCTGGTCGGCGCGGTACGCCCAGGCCTTGCGGCGGTTGGCGAAGGTGGTCCAGGCGTTCGTGAAGCGGGTCGCGCCGACGTTCGCGAAGGTGCCCATGAAGTCCGCGAAGGACTCCTTCAGCCACAGGTCGTCCCACCACACCATGGTGACCAGGTCGCCGAACCACATGTGCGCCATCTCGTGCAGGATCACGTTGGCGCGGGCCTCGTACGACGCCTGGGTCACCTTGCCCCGGAAGATGTACTCCTCCCGGAAGGTCACCAGACCCGGGTTCTCCATCGCGCCCAGGTTGTACTCGGGCACGAACGCCTGGTCGTACTTCCCGAAGGGGTAGGGGAAGTCGAAGTGGTCGTGGAAGAAGTCCAGGCCCTGCTTGGTGACCAGGAAGACGTCGTCGGTGTCGAAGTAGGGGGCGAGCCCCTTGCGGCACAGGGCGCCCAGCGGGATGTCGAGGACGGTGCCGTCGGGCAGCGTGCGCGTGTACGCGTCCGTCACGTAGTGGTACGGGCCCGCCACCACGCACGTGATGTACGTCGAGATCGGCTTGGTCTCCGCGAACCGCCAGACGCCGTCGGCGAGTTCACCGGCGCCGTTGCTCCACACCGGCCACCCCTCGGGCGCCCGCACCTCGAAGCGGAACGGCGCCTTGAGGTCCGGCTGCTCGAAGTTGGCGAAGACCCGGCGGGAGTCGGCCGGCTCGTACTGCGTGTAGAGGTAGACCTCGCCGTCCTCGGGGTCGACGAAGCGGTGCAGGCCCTCGCCGGTCCGGGAGTAGGCGCACTGGGCGTCCACCACCAGCTCGTTCTCCTCGGCCAGGTCCTCCAGGGCGATCCGGGTGCCGTCGAAGACCTCGCCCGGGTCCAGGTCCTTGCCGTTCAGGGTCACGGCGGTCACGCTCGGCGCGATCAGGTCGGCGAAGCTCGCCGCGCCCGGCTCGTTGCAGCGGAAGCGGATCGTGGTGACCGAGCGGAAGGTCCGCGGCTCGCCCGGGTCCTCGCCGACGGCGGACCGCACGTCCAGCGACACGTCGTAGCCGTCCACCGACAGCAGGGCGGCCCGCTCCCGGGCCTCGTCGCGGGACAGATTCTCACCGGGCACGGGCGGCACTCCCTCGTCGTCGGTACACGGCGTCGTCGGCACGCCGGAACAGCAACGATCCTGCCATGAGCACCTGACGGCGGGCATCCGGGAATGGGGTCGCCGGTGCCGGTGTTGCCGCTGGAAAAGGACCGTATTCCGAGGAGAACCATGTCCGAGAGCGTGACCAGCTCAGGCAAGACCCCCGTCGACTTCTGGTTCGACCCGCTGTGCCCCTGGGCCTGGATGACCTCCCGCTGGGTGCTGGAGGTGGAGAAGGTCCGCGACATCGAGGTCCGCTGGCACATCATGAGCCTCGCGGTCCTCAACGAGCCCAAGCTGGACGAGCTGCCCGAGGAGTACCGCGAGCTGCTGGAGACCAAGGCCTGGAAGCCGATCCGGGTGGTCACCGCCGCCTGGCAGAAGCACGGCGACGACATCCTCGGCCCGCTCTACACCGCGCTCGGCACCCGCATCCACAACAACGGCGAGGGCCCGACCGTGGAGGCCATCGCGGGCGCCCTCGCGGACGTCGGCCTGCCCGCCGACCTGATCGACTACGCCGACCAGGAGGACTTCGAGTTCGACGCGCAGCTGCGCGCCTCCCACAAGGAGGGCATCGACAAGGTCGGCCAGGACGTCGGCACCCCGGTCATCGCGGTCCCCGGCCCCGACGGCGAGCAGATCGCCTTCTTCGGCCCGGTCGTCACCCCCGCCCCCAAGGGCGAGGAGGCGGCCCGCCTGTGGGACGGCACCGTCGCGGTCGCCTCGGTCCCCGGCTTCTACGAGATCAAGCGGACCCGCACCAAGGGCCCCGACTTCAGCAACCTGGTCTGACGTCCCGGAACGAAGGGGAGCCCCCGCGAGTCACGTCCTCGCGGGGGCTCCCCCCTTTGTGCCGCCCGCCCCGGTGAACGGTGAGAAGACGATCACGAGGCGGGACGCGTCGGCCGCTCAGGGAGCGAGCAGCAGCACATCCGCCCGCGACCGCGCCGCCGCGTACCGGCGGGCCACGTCCTGCCAGTCGACCACGGCCCACATGGCCTCGACGAAGTCGACCTTCTGGTTGCGGTACTGGAGGTAGAAGGCGTGCTCCCAGGCGTCGAAGACCAGGATCGGCACCGAGCCCTGGCCGACGTTGCCCTGGTGGTCGTAGACCTGCTCGACGATCAGCCGGCCGCTCAGCGGCTCGTACGCGAGGACGCCCCAGCCGGAGCCCTGGGTGGTGGCCGCTGCCTTGGACAGCTGCGCCCGGAACGCGGCGAAGGAGCCGAAGGACTCGGCGATCGCGTCGGCGAGGTCCCCGACGCCGTCCGCGGCCAGCGGCTCGCCGCCGCCGCCGTCACCCGTCATGTTCCGCCAGTAGATCGAGTGCAGGATGTGCCCGGAGAGGTGGAAGGCCAGGTTCTTCTCCAGGCCGGTGACAGCCCCCCAGCTTCCCTTGTCCCGTGCCTCGGCCAGCTGCTCCAGCGTGTCGTTGGCGCCCTTCACGTAGGCCGCGTGGTGCTTGTCGTGGTGGAGCTCGATGATCTCGGGGCTGATCACGGGCGCCAGCGCGGAGTAGTCGTAGGGCAGTTCAGGCAGCGTGTAGACGGGCATGGGCGTGGATCCCCTCCGGGCCTCTTATTGCAAAGAGCTTGCAACTGCACGTTAGCAACAAGAAGCCCGGTCCGGGCAACAGGAAGGCCCCCGCGTGTCGCACGCGGGGGCCTCGTGGTGGCGGGATTCAGCGCTCCGTGCGCCGACGCTGCCGCAGCGCGCCCACCGCCGCCAGCACGGCCGTCATCCCGCCCGTGTAGTACAGCTGCACGCGGGTGCCGGGCTCGCGGGCCATCAGGACGAGGACCGCCGCCATGCCCGCCAGGGCCAGCCAGGTCAGGTACGGGAACGCCCACATGCGCACGACCAGCTTCTCCGGGGCCGCACGGGACAGCCGGCGGCGCAGCACCAGCTGGGAGACGGCGATGAAGATCCAGACGACCAGGATCACCCCGCCGATCATGTTCAGCAGCCAGGGGAAGACGTCGTCGGGGCGCCAGTAGCTGAGCACCACGCAGCCGAACCCGAAGACGCAGGAGGTCAGGACGGCGACGCGCGGCACGCCCGACGACACCCGCGCCAGCGCCCGCGGGCCCTGGCCCCGCCGCACCAGCGAGTGGGCGATCCGCGAGGAGCCGTAGACGTTGGCGTTCATCGCGGAGAGCAGGGCGACCAACACCACCACGTTCATCACCTGACCGGCGCCCGGGATGCCCAGGTGGTCGAGGGCGGCGACGTACGGGCCCTTCGCCACGACCTCCTTCGAGTCCCAGGGGACCAGGGTGACGACGACGGCCATCGAGCCGACGTAGAAGAGGGCGATGCGCCACATGGCGGTGCGGACCGCGCTCGCCACGCCCCGCACCGGGTCCTCGGACTCGGCGGCCGCGATGGTGACCGTCTCCAGGCCGCCGTACGCGAAGACCGAGGCGAGCAGGCCGACGACCAGGCCCTCGCCGCCGTGCGGGAGGAAGTCGGTGAGGTTCGAGGCGCCGGGGGAGTCCGTGCCGGGCAGCACGCCGGCCACGGCCAGCACCCCGAGGACGAGGAAGAGGACGATCGCGCCGACCTTCAGGGCCGCGAACCAGAACTCGAACTCGCCGAAGCTGCGCACCGCGGCCAGGTTCGTCACGCAGAAGACCACCATGAACAGGGCCACCCAGGCCCACTCCGGGGTGCCCGGCAGCCACCCCGTCACGATCTTCGCGGCGCCGATGCCCTCCAGGCCGACGGCCGTGCACAGCAGCACCCAGAACGACCAGCCCGCCGTGAACCCCGCCCACGGCCCGAGCGCCCGCTGCGCGTGCGCCGAGAAGGAACCCGACGACGGGTACGCGGCCGACATCTCGCCCAGCATCCGCATCACCAGCATCACGAGGAGCCCGGAGACGGCGTAGGCCACGACCACCGACGGGCCCGCGGCGGCGATGGCGGACCCGGAACCCACGAACAGGCCCGCCCCGATGACACCGCCCAGGGCGATCATCGACAGGTGGCGCTGCCGGAGGCCGGGGGAGAGCGTGACGTCGTCGTCGCCGCGGGTGGGCGGCGGTGCGGTGACCGGGGTGCTGCGGTGCGGCATGGGCGCGGCTCGTCCAATGCGTGAGATGGGCAAAAACGCCCACAGTCTGGGCGGCCTCCCCGCCTTCGAGGGGAGGCCGCCCACCATCCGGACCGGCCGGTGACCCTACGTGCTCACGCCGCTACGGGTGTGTAGTGCGAGGCGTCGCCCTGGATCGAGTAGCTCTCCTTGCCCTCGATGCCGACCGGGACGTCCCCGGCGAGGGTCACCCGGTGCAGCCGGCGCGGCAGGCCGTCGTAGTTGTCGATGGCGTAGTGCTGGGTGATCCGGTTGTCGAAGATGACGAGCTGGTTCGGCGACCAGCGGTGCCGCAGGATGTTCTCCGGGCGGGTGACGTACGCCTGGAGCAGGTCGAGGATCCGGCGGGACTCGGCCGGCGGGAGGCCGACCAGGCGCTGCGCGAACCCGCCGATGAACAGGCCGCGTTCCCCGGTCAGCGGGTGCACGCGGACCACCGGGTGGACCGTGCGGTAGGCGATCGACGTGAACTGGGCGCGCTGGGCGGCCTGCCGCTCGTCGACCTCCTCGTCGGCGACGGCGTAGTCGTAGTCGTTGGTGTGCTCCGCCCACAGGCCGTCCGCCAGCCGGCGCAGCGGCTCGGGCAGTTGCCGGTAGGCGGCGGCCGAGCTGGCGATCAGGGTCTCGCCGCCGTACGGCGGGACCGTGATCGAACGCAGGGTGGTGGCCTGGGGCGGGTTGAGGACGAAGGTCACGTCGGTGTGCCAGTGGTTGGCGGCCCGGCCGCGTTCGCTGTCCACCGGCAGCACGTTCGGGACGCCGTCGACGGAGGACACCGTCGGGTGGGCGGTGGTGACCTCGCCGAAGGTGCGGACGAACGCCTGGTGGCTGTCGTCGTCGAGGTTCACGTCGTCGAAGACGAGCGCCTTGTGCGTGCTGAGGGCCTCACGGACGGCCGCGGCGGTCTCCGGGTCGAGGGGCCGGGAGATGTCGACGCCCGAGACCCGGGCGCCGATGTTCGCGGTGATCTTGGTGATCTCCAGGGTCATGACGGTTCCTTTCAGACGAGCGCGGGGGTGGTGGTGTACTGGTTGGCGGGGCGCGGCAGGCCGTAGCGCTCCCGCAGGGTCCGGCGCGGTCCGTACTCCTCGCGCAGCAGGCCGCGGGCGCGCAGGACCGGTACGACGTGGTCCACGAAGGTCTCCAGGCCGGAGGGCAGCACCGGCGGCATGATGTTGAAGCCGTCGGCGGCCCCCTGGGTGAACCAGGTCTCGATGGCGTCGGCGACCTGTTCCGGCGTCCCGGCGAAGGTCAGGTGGCCACGGCCGCCGCCGAGCCGGCCGATCAGCTGCCGCACGGTGAGCCGCTCGCGCCGGGCCAGCTCGACCACCAGCGTGTAACGGCTCTTGGCACCCTCGATGGCGTCCTCGGGCGGCAGCTCGGCGGGCAGCCGGCTGTCCAGTTCCAGGGTCCCGGCGGGCAGGTGCAGGAGCCGCTCCAGGTGGGCCACGCCGTACCGGTGCACGATGTGGTCCTCCAGGAGCTGTTCGAGCTCCGCCGACTCGGCCTCCGTCGAGCCGATCACCGGGACGATGCCGGGCAGCACCTTGATGTGACCGGGGTCCCGGCCGGCCGCGGCCGTCCGGGCCTTCAGATCGCTGTAGAAGGCGCGCGCGTCCTCGATGGTCTGCTGCGCGGTGAACACCGCCTCCGCGTACCGGGCCGCGAACGCCTTGCCGTCCTCGCTGGACCCCGCCTGCACGAGCAGCGGGTAACCCTGCGGGGAGCGCGGCACGTTCAGGGCGCCCTCGACACCGAAGTACTCCCCCCGGTGCCGGGGCGGGTGGATCTTCGCGTCGTCGCCCCAGACCCCGGACGCCTTGTCGGCGACGATCGCGTCGTCCTCCCAGCTGTCCCAGAGCTTCAGCGCCACGTCGAGGAACTCGGCGGCCCGCGCGTACCGTTGCGCGTGCGCGGGCTCCTCGGTGATCCCGAAGTTGCGGGCCGCCTCGGCGCCCGCCGTGGTGACGATGTTCCAGCCCGCCCGGCCGCCGCTGATGATGTCGAGGGAGGCGAACCTGCGGGCCAGGTTGTAGGGGGAGTTGTAGGAGGTGGAGGCGGTGGCGATCAGACCGATGTGCTCGGTGGCCGTCGCCAGCGCGGTGAGCAGGGTCAGCGGTTCCAGGGCCCCGGCCGGCCGCTGGGCGACGCTGCCCCACAGATGCGGTCCGTCGGCGAGGAAGAGCGAGTCGAAGGTGCCGCGCTCGGCGGTCCGGGCCAGCCGTACGTAGTGCGCGAGGTCGACGTGCGCGTACGGGTCGCTCTCCGGCAGGCGCCAGGAGGCCTCGTGGTGACCGGTGTTCATGAGGAAGGCGTTGAGGTGGAGCGTGCGGGTCATGCGGGGTCCTCCGTGACACCGAGGGCGGCGAGCAGGCGGGTGCGGTACTCGTCCCGCGGGCGGGTGTGATCGATGGCCAGGTCGACGCCGATCCGGCCGTTCTCCAGGACCAGGACGCGGTCGGCGAGGACGATCGCCTCGTCGACGTCGTGGGTGACGAGCAGGACCGACGGGCGGTGCCGTTTCCACAGCTCGCGCAGCAGGTGGTGCATCCTGATCCGGGTGAGCGCGTCCAGCGCCCCGAACGGCTCGTCGGCGAGGAGCAGTTCGGGCTCGCGGACCAGCGAGCGGGCGAGCGCGGCACGCTGGGCCTCACCGCCGGACAGCTCGCCGGGCCAGGCCCGCTCCCGGCCGCCGAGGCCGACCTCCTCGAGTGCGGCGCGCCCCTTGGCGTACGCGTCCCTGCCGTCGAGCCCCAGGACCACGTTGTCCAGCACCCGGCGCCAGGGCAGCAGCCGGGAGTCCTGGAAGACCACCGACACCCGTTCGGGGGCGATGAGCCGGCCGCTGCCGGTGACGCCGTGGTCGAGTCCGGCGACCGCCCGCAGCAGGGTGCTCTTGCCGGAGCCGCTGTGACCCAGCAGCGCGGTGAACTGCCCGGCCGGCACGTCCAGGTCGATGCCGTCCAGGACCGTACGGTCGCCGAACGACCTGCTCAGTCCCCGGAGCCGGACGGCGGGGCGGGTCAGCTGCTCAGTGTGCGGCGCCATGACAGCACCCTCCGTTCGACGAGTCGGACCACGGTGTCGGAGGCCAGGCCGAAGACGCCGTAGATCAGCAGACCGACGAGGATGATGTCGCTGCGCCCGTAGTTCTGGGCCTGGAACATCATGTAGCCGAGGCCGCTGGTGGCGTTGATCTGCTCCAGGACGACCAGGCCCAGCCAGGAGCCGGTGACGCCGAGCCGGAGTCCCACGAAGAATCCGGGCAGCGCGCCGGGGATCACGATCTGCCGGACGAACCGGAACCTGGACAGGTCCAGCACCTCGGCGAGTTCGACGTAGCGGCTGTCGATGGCGGCCAGCGCGGCATGGGTGTTCAGGTAGACCGGGATGTAGACGACGATCGCGATGATGGCGATCTTGAAGGTCTCGCCGATGCCCAGCCACAGGATGAACAGCGGGATCAGTCCGAGGGTGGGGATCGCCCGGTTGATCTGCACGGTCCCGTCGATCAGCGCCTCGCCGGTCCGGGTGAGCCCGGAGACCAGGGCCAGCAGCACCCCGGCGGCCAGCCCGATCACGAAGCCGTACCCGGCCCGCTCGACCGAGGTCAGGATGTCGGTGCGCAGCGTCCCACTGGTCCACAGGCGGACGGCGGTGTCCAGGACCGTCCAGGGCGCCGGGACCGCGCTCGGGTCCAGTCGCCCGGCGGCCGAGGCGATCGCCCACGCGGCCAGGACGACCAGGGGGCCGGCCAGCCGGGCGGCGGGCAGCCGCCTGCCGGGGGACAGGCGGCGCCGCGGGCGGACCCGGTGGGCCTCCTCGGCGACGGGAACCGGCACGGTGCCGGTGGTCACGGCGGTCATTTGCGGTACTCCTCCGGTACGGCCTTCGCGGCTAGGCCCTCGAAGCGGTGGTCGAAGAGCGAGGAGACGTCGGTCTTCTTCACGAAGCCGCCCTCCGCCAGCAGGTCGGCGGTCTCCTGCTCCCACTTGATCGCCTCGTCCCAGGCCGGCGGGAACAGCGGCTTGTTGGCGAGCCTGGTGATGCCCCTGGCCTGGGCGAGGGTCAGGTTCTGGGTCTTGACGTAGAACTCCTCGTTCCAGACGTCCGGGTGCTCCCACTGCCAGACCTGGCCCTTGGCCCAGGCCGGGATGTACGCGGCGATCGCGGCGGCCTTCGCCGGGTCGTCGAGGACCGCCTGCGGCGCCCAGAGCAGGTTCAGCAGGTCCACGACGTCCGTGGTGATCGTGCGGGCGCCCTTCGCGCCGTACTGCTGGAGGTAGGCGGGCACCTGGGTGTTGGCCAGCGGCGCCACGTCCACCTGACCGGATTGCAGGGCGGTGAGGAACTGGTTGCTGGTCAGCTGCACCAGCCGCACCTCGTCGTACGAGAGCCCGGCCTTCTTCAACGCCCGCAGCAGGACGACCCCCTGGGCCTGCCCCTGCGAGAACGCGAGCTTCTTGCCCTTGAAATCGGCGACCGTGTGGATGTCGCTGCCGGGCTTGGTGGCGAACAGGTAGTTCGGCTTGCGGGTGATGTCGATCGCCACGATCTTCGCCGCGAAACCCTGGAAGTGGGCCTGGATCGGCGGAATACCCGCGTTGTTCGCGAGGTCCAGTGACTTCGCGCGGAACGCGTTGATGACATCAGGGCCGGCCCCGATGTTCAGCCAGCTCGACACCGTGAACGGCAGCGCGGGCAGTTTCGCCAGCCTGAACTGCAACTGCTGCTGGCCCAGATAGGAGGCGATCTTCAGGCTGGTGCCGGCCGGCACCTTGGCGGCGAGCGGAGCGGTGGCGGCGGCCGCGGTGTCGGCGGCGGCACTGCGGCCCGCGCAGCCGCTCAGCCCGGCCACGGCCGCCGAGGCGCCGAGCAGTGAGGTGAGGAAGACCCGGCGGTCGACGCCGGACGGGGACGCAGAAGGCATGGGAGTACTCCGGGGAGAAAAGCGGCGGAAAGGCAGCGTGAATGACCGGCGACACCGGACCGGAAAGGGAGATCTCGCAGCGGGGGATCTCACGCAGAGCATGCGGGGCATGCAGGGCATGCGGGGAAACGCGCGCCTTGGGCGCGCCAAGACGTCAGCAACAAAGAGTGCGACAGGTCATGAGAAAGATGTTCCTTGCCGTGCGCGACGACTGTCAATATTCCGAGTTTCTGAATTAAATAAGCTCTGGTGACGTGTTCAACGGGTCCCGGTACAGCACGTCGAGGACCACCGAACCGCCCGCGACCGCCAGCACGCCGGCCCCGAAACTGGTCGGCGCCACGGGCGCCCGCCGCGGCCCGACCGCCTCCCGCAGCGCGGCCAGGCAGTCCTCCCGGTACAGCGCGCCCACCTCGGTGACGACCACGCACTCCGGGTTGAGGACGTCGAGCAGCAGCGCCGCCGCCCGCCCGGTCAGCCGCGCCCGCTCCACCAGCAGCCGCACCGCCACCGGGTCACCGGCCCGTGCCGCCGCGAGGACGTCCATCGGATTGCCGGCGACGATCCCGGCGGCCCGCGCCCGCCGGACCAGCGTCCGCTCGCCCAGCTCCACCTGGAGACAGCCGGTCCGACCGCAGGCGCAGGCTTCGGTGCCGCCCGGCACCGGGAGGTGGGCGATCGTGCCCGCCTGCGAGCGCGGACCGTGGTGCACCTCGTCGCCGGTGGCGAACGCCGCGTCGACCACGTTCCCGACGAACAGGTGCAACACGCTCCGGCTGCCCCGGGCCCGCCCGAACAGCCGCTCGCCGTTGACCAACGCCCGCGCGTGCCCGTCCACATGGACCGGCAGCCCGGTGCCCGCGCCGAGCAGCTCGCGCACCGGCACCTCCCGCCAGCCCAGCAGCGGGTGCTCGACCACGGTCCCGGAGTCCCGGTCCACCCAGCCGCCGACGGCGACCCCGACGCCCAGCGGCCTGCTGCCGGGCACCTCGTCGAGGAGCGCGGCCAGCCCGGCGGCGGCCCGCGCCAGCACGGCCCGCGGCTCGGTGCGGCCCGCGTGCTTCAACTCCCGCCGTACGACGACCCGGCCGCGCAGGTCGAGCAGCGCGACCGTGGTGTACGGCACGGCCACGTGCACCCCGCCGACCACGAACCGCGAGTCGTCCAGGTCGACCGGGACGTGCGGTCGGCCCACCCCCCTGACGCGCTGCGGTGCCTCCGTCTCCCGGATCAGGCCGAGTTCGGTGAAGCGGGCGCAGTAGTCGGTGACCGAGGCCGGGGACAGCCCGGTCAGCCGGGCGATGGTGGAGCGGGCGACCGGCCCGTGCTCCAGCACCGACCTGAGCACCACACTGGCGCTGCTGCGCCGGCGGTCGCGGGGCGGGGAGGCGGGCGGGGGCGGAGCGGTACGGGGCATGGGAAACCGTCCTCGGGAACGGGGCCGACACGTCTCGGGGTGCGAGGCGCGCCCAACCGGTCTCCCGCGGCGCGGCCTCAGGCCGGACGGCGACAGGTGGCAGCCCCTTGCCGTCGCAGGTCGACGTAGCGACGCGACGTGAGGTTCAGGGACTGGGCGACCATGTCCCGAAGAGTAGGTCAGAGCGCGGGAATCCCACCAGACCGCTAGGGTTCGATTGGGGGAACTCCACAGGCCTGTTCAACGCCGTTGACGTGACTGAAACATCTCTGCCTCAGTGATCGGCGTCACCCCGTACCCGGTGTAACCAGCACCCTTTGTGGGGAGCCCACCAAGCGTCGCTTCCGGCCTTTGTCGACCGCTGACGTGTTCGGCTCGGACGGGGCCGGGATAGCGTCACGGTGTCTGTGCCTGTCCTTCCCTGTCCTTCCCTGTCCCTCGCCGACCTCACTCCCGCGGAGACCCCATGAGCACCGCCGTCGCGTCCGCCCGTACCGGCACCGTCCTCGCCGACCTCCTGCCCGCGTCCCGGGTGCGCGACGCCGCCCTCGTGGTCGGCGGCGCCGCGCTCACCGGCCTCGCCGCGCAGATCGCCGTGCCGGTCCCGGGCTCCCCTGTCCCGGTGACCGGCCAGACCTTCGCCGCCCTGCTGGTCGGCACCGGTCTGGGCGCCCGCCGCGGGGTGGCCTCCCTCGCCCTGTACGCGGCCGCCGGCCTGGTGGGCGTGCCGTGGTTCGCGGGCGGCACCTCCGGCCTCTCCGTCTCCTTCGGCTACATCCTGGGCATGATCCTCGCCTCCGCCGTCGTCGGCGCCCTGGCCCGGCGCGGCGCCGACCGCGGCGTGCTGCGCATGGCGGGCACGATGGTGCTCGGCGAGGCGGTCATCTACGCGGTCGGCGTGCCGTACCTGGCCTACGCCGCCGGTATCTCCGCGTCCGCGGCGATCGCGGCCGGCCTCACCCCGTTCCTGATCGGCGACGCGCTCAAGGCGGCCCTGGCGATGGGCGCGCTGCCCACGGCGTGGAAGCTGGCCGACAAGCGCTGACACGCCTTCGACGCGGCGGGGAGGTAGGGGGCCACCGGTCGGCACCCGGAG